>PPEA01000757.1 GCA_002967005.1 Mycobacterium talmoniae | reverse complement strand
GGCCGGCCTGGGTGCCAACTGCCAATACCCGCGGACACCGCAGCCGGCCGCCAAGGACGTCGATCCGCCCCGGTCCGGCCGGGTGTCCACCGACCCGGCGGAGATCGGCGCCACCATCGACACCGATCAGGGCCCGATCGGGGTGACGCTGGACAACGCCAAAGCGCCGTGCACGGTCAACAGCTTCATCAGCCTGGCCCACCAGGGCTACTTCGATGACACCGGGTGCCACCGGCTGACCACCGCGGCGTCGCTCGGTGTACTCCAATGCGGCGACCCCTCCGGCGACGGCAGCGGCGGGCCCGGCTACGACTTCGCCAACGAATACCCGACCACCGAGTACCCGCCCGGTGACCCCGGGCTGAAACGCCCCGTGCTGTATCCGCGCGGCACCCTGGCGATGGCCAACGCCGGACCCAACACCAACGGCAGCCAGTTCTTCCTGGTGTACCGGGATTCCCAATTACCGCCGCAATACACGGTTTTCGGCACCATCGGGGATGACGGGCTGGCCACCCTGGACGCCATCGCCGCGGGCGGCGTCGAAGCCGGCGGCCGGTCACCGGAGGACGGCGCACCGAACACCAAGGTCACCATCACCGCGGTGCACGTGGACTAGTAGGCAATGGAGTCATTCGGGCGCTACCAACTGCTGGACGTGGTGAGCCGCAGCGACACCGGCGAGGTGTATCGCGCCCACGACACCGGCACCGACCGCGTCGTCGCCGTCAAGGTGTTGTCCGCGCAGCTCTCCGCGGATCCGGAGTTTGCGCAACGCTTCCGCGACGACACCCGTCGCACCGCGGACCTCAACGACCCGCACATCGTGCCGATCCACAACTACGGCGACATCGACGGCCGCCTCTACCTCGACATGCGGCTCATCGAGGGCCGCGACCTGGCCACCGTCCTCGCCCAGGAGGGCCGGCTGCACCCCGCCCGCGCCGTGGCGATCATCGAACAGCTCGCGGCCACCCTCGACGCGGCCCACCACGCCGGGCTTACGCCCCGCGACCTCAGGCCGTCCACCGTGCTGATCGACGCCCACGACTTCGTCTACCTCAGCGATTTCGGCGCCGTTTCCAACCCGCGCACCGATATCCCGGCGCTGGCCGGCGTGCTGTACGCATGCCTGACCGGTCAACACCCCGGCCTGGCACCGGACATCCCGCCGGGGCTGGGCGCCGTCATCGCCCGGGGTAGGGCCGAGAACCCGGCCGAGCGCTACCACACCGCAACCGAACTCGCGTACGCCGCCCGCGCGGCGCTGAACCCGGTGCCGATCTATTCCAGCACGATGCCCCCGCCGCCGGGCGGGCAGTCCGCGCTGGTGCGCGCCCTGGTGTGTGTGGCGGTGTTCGCGGTTTTGCTGGTCGGCGGCTACCTGACCGTGTTGGTGTCCAGCGGCCGCGCCGTACCCAAGCTGGGCGTCGACCTGGCGGGTGGTACCCGAGTCACCTTGACGCCCAGGACCTCCGATGGATCGGCCCCGACCCGGGAGGCCCTGGCGCGGACGCAAAAGGTGCTCAGCGCGCGGGCGCCCGGCACGACTGTCGCCGTCGACGGTGACAACCTGGTGGTCACCGTCCCCGGCGGCGACGCCGGCCGGGTGCGCACCCTGGCCCAGACCGGGCAGCTCTACATCCGCCCGGTGATCAATGCGGTTCCGGCGCAAAGTGATTCCAACCAGTGGACGTCGGCGCCGCCGAGTCCCGACCGAGACCTCGCCGCGAGAATTGCCATGGCGAAGAAGTTGCGGCAAAGCGACAACCAGTTCATCCAGTCGTTGTCGCTGCGCATCATGGCCACCCAGTGCGGCGAAGAGAAAGAGGATGTGCTCGCCGGCCGCGACGACCCCAAGCTGCCGTTGGTGACCTGCTCGAAGGACCGCAAGGTGGCCTACCTGCTGGGCCCGTCGATCATCAGCGGTGACCAAATCCGCGACGCCAGTGCGGGTTTCGATCGGCAAAGCGGCGGCTACGTCGTCGAAGTGCGGTTCAAAAAAGATGCGGCCAACACCTGGGCGGATTACACCGGCGCCCACGTCGGCACCCAGACCGCGTTCACACTGGACACGCAGGTGGTCAGCGCGCCGCAGATCCAGGAGGCCATCCCCGGCGGCCGGACCCGGATTAGCGGAGACTTCACCCGGGCACAGGCCGAGGTGCTGGCCGGCGTGCTGAAATCCGGGTCGCTGCCGCTGTCGTTCGACTCCTCGGACGCCCAGACCGTGTCGCCGATAGTCAGTCCGGGCGCCGTGCGGGCGGGGCTGGTCGCGGCCGCGGTGATCCTGGTGGCGCTACTGATCGCCGCGCTGATGTACCACCGTGCGCTGGGGCTTATCGCCGGTGTGTCCGTCGCCGCTTCGGCGGCAATGGTTTTCGCGATCCTAGTACTCGTCGGACGTTACCTGGGTTACCTGCTGGAGCTGCCCGGCCTGGCCGGCCTGGGTGTCGGCCTGGTGGGTATCGTGGCGTCGTTGGCGTTGCTGGTGGCGCGTGCCAGAGCCGACATCAGGGCAGGCGCGGTACCGCCGACGTGGCGACGCGCCCGCAACGTCGTCCTGGCTGGAAACGCCGGTGCGGCACTGATAGCCGGGGCGCTGGCGGTGGTGCCGGTGGCCGCGGTCAAAAACTTCGCGGTCGCCTTGGGTGTCACCGCGGTCGTCAACGTGCTGGTGCTGGTGCTGGTGACCTGGCCGCTGCTGTCTGTGGTCTCCCGGCCACCGAAACCGGTTGCGCCCGCCCCGATCCCGGGCTACCCGCCGGGGCCGGTCATGCCCGGGCACGCGCCGCCGGTGATGTTCCAGCAGTCACCCAGCGACACCCGCCGCACGCTGGCCATTATCGCGGCGGTGATCGCGGCAGCGGTGGTCGTAGCCGCGGCGACGGTGGCGGTGGTTACCCGCGACGCCCGGAGCCGGACGGCGCCGTCGACCAACGACGCCCGGACAACCACCAGCGCGGCGGCCTCCAGTACGGCTCCGCCGGGTAACGG
>PPEA01000756.1 GCA_002967005.1 Mycobacterium talmoniae | reverse complement strand
TCTCCGGCCAGCAGCGGCCCACGCGGCGGACGCCGGCGCAGGTCAGGGCGGTCAACACCACCGCCACGGCCAGCCACCACACCGCCGGGCGGCCAGCGCCGCCGGGCCGCTGCTCGGTGGCGCGTCGAGTTCCAGTTCGAGGTCGTGCTCGTACTGGTCGAGGATGTCGCTCCGGTCTGCGCAGGTCACCTGGGGTATGATCCCATACATCCCATGATTGGATGAAGGGAGCACGGTGTGCCGTTGGTCACCACGCACCGCGCCGGCCTCGTTGACCAGGCCATTGACCAGCTGCGCGACTCCGTGACGTCCGGGGAATGGCCGATCGGGTCCCGGATTCCCCCCGAACCGGAGCTGGCGCAGGCCCTCGGGGTGGGCCGCAACACCGTGCGCGAGGCGGTGCGCGCGCTGGCCCACAGCGGGATCTTGGAGGTCCGGCAGGGCGACGGCACCTACGTGCGGGCCACCAGCGAGGTCTCCGGCGCGCTGCGCCGGCTGTGCGGCTCGGAGTTGCGTGACGTGCTGCAGGTGCGACGCTGCCTGGAGGTGGAGGGCGCCCGGCTGGCCGCCACGGCCCGCACCGAGCAGGATCTGGCCGAGCTGCGCACCCTGTTGGAGCGCCGCGACACCCTGCAGCGGGAGGGTCGGCGCGACGAATTCGTCCGGGCCGACACCGAACTGCACTTCGCGGTGGTGCGCTGCGGGCACAACCCGGTGTTGACCGAGCTGTATCGCGGGCTCACCGAGGTGATCATGGCCAGCGTGGCGACGACGAGCGCAAAACCGGTGGAGGCCGACCGGATCGGGCACCACGGCCTCATCGAGGCGATCGCCGCGGGCGACGTCGAGTCGGCCGGGCGCGAGGCGGGTGGCTTCCTCGACGAGCTGCTGGGCCAGCTGCCGGAACCGCGCTGACCCGAATCAGGCTGTCTCGCCGCAGATCACCTGGACCGTCGCGGCGCCCAGCGCCTCGAGCACCTCGCGACTGGCCCCGGCCCGGGCGCGTACCGCCAGGGTGATCAGTGCGGCGGTGGCGATTTCGGCGAGCGCAACGGGCTGGCCGACCCGGACAGCTCCCGGGCGTCGCGGCCGAACCGGTCGGCGAACAGCTCGGTGAACGCCTGGAAGGTGGTGTCGACGATGGCCCGGACGTCGGCGTCACGGCGCGCCTCGGTCACCGCGGTGCCGACCAGAAAGCAGCCCCGCGGCGCGTCGTCCCCAGCAGGTAGAACGCGGTCGCCCGCCGGTAGACGGCCCGCAACCCGGCGCGCAGCGACCGCGGCTTGGCCAGTTCGGCGGCCAGCATGGCCCGGCTGTCGGCGGCGTAGCGGGCGGCGGCGGCCAGATACAGCGCACGTTTGTCGCCGAACCCGGCGTAAATGCTGGGCCGGTTCATCCCCATCGCGGCGGCCAGGTCATCCATCGACGTCGCGGCGTACCCGGTGCGCCAGAAGGTGTCCCGGGCGTGTTCCAGCGCGGTGTCGGGGTCATAGCGGCGCGGCCGTCCGCGCGGTTTCGTTGCAGGCACCACATTTTTATACTACTTTGTACAAAATGAAGTCGTGTGAGGTGGATGGTCGGCGGGTCGACTACTACGAGGAGGGCACCGGGGAGCCGGTGCTGCTGCTGCACGGCTATCCGCAAAGCGCGTCCTGCTGGCGTCACCAAATCCCGCGGCTGGCAGCGCATTACCGGGTGATCGCGCCGGACTGGCCGGGCTTTGGTCACTCCGAACCGCCCGCCACCGCCCCGACCTACGACGAAGAGGTCGCCCGCCTGGACCGACTGGCCCACCGGTTCGGGTTGGAGGCCTTCAACCTGATCGCCCACGATTACGGCGGGTTCCTCGGACTCGGGTACACGCTGCGCCATCCGGACCGGGTGCTGCGGCTCGGCCTGCTGAACACCCGGGCGCACGGCGTCTTTCGCCCGTGGTTTTACCGGGTGATGCTCGCCCAGCAGTGGATCGCCACCCACGACGGCGCGCTCCGGCGGCGCTTTCCGCTGGTTCCGGTGCATGACCTCGCGCTGCGGCGCTACCGGCGACTGGGCTGTTTCGACCGTGGCCTGCAGCGCGAGTATCTGGGCTGGATGGACGGGCCCGAGGGCCGGCGCCGGTATTTCGACTTCTTCGCGCACTATCCCGTGCCGCGGGTGTCGTGGCTGGCCGCCGGGCTCGACCAGATCACGTGCCCGACCGCCATCGTGTGGGGCGACCGCGACCTGTACCTGCCGATGGGCACCGCCCGCGAACTCGCCGCGCGCATCCCGGGCGCGACACTGACCCAACTGGGTGGGGCCGACCACTACGTGATGGAGGAACGCCCCGACCAGGTCACCGCGGCGTTGCTGGAGCTGTTGGCCCAGCACACATCGGTGCAGACCGGTTGAAGTCCGGCCGGGACGGTTATCCGCTGTCGTCGGCGAGGTGCCGCTCCACCGAATCCACCTTGTGCGTCATCGCGTCGACCGCGCCGGCCCGCCAATCGGCCTTGATCACCGTGCTGACCCGGGGAGCGCGGGCCGCGACGGCTTCCACCGCCCGCTGCACCACCGCCATCACCTCGGCCCAGGACTCGCCCTCGATCACGGTGAACATGGCATCGGTCTTGTTGGGCAACCCGGATTCGCGGACCACCCGCACCGCCTCGGCGACGATCTCCCCGACGCCCTCGCCCACCCCCATCGGGGTGACCGAGAACGCCACCAGCACCGACATGCGTCGAGCCTACCCACCGTGGCCGCCCGGGCGGCGTGGATGGCAGCATCGACGGCCATGCGGGTTCTGGTGCAACGGGTCTCATCGGCGAGCGTGTCGGTCGATGGCCGGGTCGTCGGCGCGGTCACAACCGAGCGGCAGGGGCTGCTGGCGTTCGTCGGCGTCACCCACAGCGACGACGTCGACACGGCGCGGCGACTGGCCGAAAAGCTGTGGCGGCTGCGCATTCTCGACGACGAACGCTCCGCGGCCGAGGTGGGCGCCCCGGATCCTGGTCGGTCGACGCCGAGTTCA
>PPEA01000755.1 GCA_002967005.1 Mycobacterium talmoniae | reverse complement strand
CGCATCTCGTGGATGGTGCCCTGCAACTCGTGCATTTCACCGACCATGTCGTGGGTGATGCCGGACAGCTCGGTCATCAACGCATACATGTGCTTCATGGTCTGGACGGTCTTGCCCATTTCCTCGGCCTGGATCTTCATGTCGGCCATGCGGTCCTTCATCAGCTTCATGTTCTGCAGCTGGCCCACGCCCTGCATGCTGATCTGAAATGGGATCGAGGTGTGTTCGATCGGGGTGCCCTGCGGTCGGGTGATCGCCTGCACCCGGGCGATGCCCTTCACCCGGAAGACCGCCTTGGCCACCTTGTCGATGACCAGGAAGTCCGCCGGGTTGCGCATGTCGTGGTCGGCCTGGATGAGCAGCAGCTCCGGGTTCATCCGGGATTGATTGAAGTGCCGATCGGCGGCCGCAAACCCTTGGTTGGCCGGAATGTCTTGCGGGATGTATTTGCGGTCGTCGTAGCTGGTCCGGTAGCCCGGCAGGGCCGCCAGCCCGACGATCGCGATGGCCATCGACGCGGCCAGGACGGGCCCCGGCCACCGGACGATCGTGGTGCCGATCCGCCGCCAGGCCCGAATCCGCATCGCACGCTTGGGTTCGACGAGCCCGAACCGGCTGCCGACGGCGACGACGGCGGGCCCCAGCGTCAGCGCGACCGCCACCGCGACCAGCATCCCCACCGCACAGGGCACGCCCAGCGATTGGAAGTAGGGCATCCGGGTGAAGCTCAGGCAGTAGGTCGCGCCGGCGATGGTCAGGCCCGAACCCAGGATCACGTGGGCGGTCCCGTGGAACATGGTGTAGTACGCGGATTCTCGGTCTTCGCCGGCCTGGCGTGCCTCTTGATAGCGGCCGAAAAGGAAGATGGCGTAGTCGGTTCCGGCCGCGATCGCCAGCGAGGTCAGCAGGTTGGTCGCGAACGTGGAGAGCCCGACGATGTGGTGGTGGCCGAGCAGCGCGACGACGCCACGCGCCGCCGCCAACTGGACGCCCACCATCGCCAACAGCAGCAGCACCGTGGCGAGCGAACGGTAGAACACCAGCAGCATGATGGTGATCACCGCGAAGGTGACCAGGGTGATCTTCACCATGCTGCTGTCCCCGGCATGCTGCATATCGGACTGCAGCGCCCCCGAGCCGGTGACATAGACCTTGAGGCCGGCCGGTGGTGGCGTCTCGGCGACGACGTGGCGGACCGCGTCGATCGATTGGGTCGCCAGCGTCTCGCCCATATTGCCGGCGAGATTCACCTGAACGTAGGCGGCCTTACCGTCTTTGCTTTGCGCCCCCGACTCGGTGAGCGGATCGCCCCAGAAATCCTGCACGTGCTGGACGTGACGGGTGTCGGCGCGCAAGCTCTGCATCAGCCCGTCGTAGTAATCGTGTGCCTGCGACCCGAGTGGGCGGTCGCCCTCCAACACGATCATCGCGACGTTGTCGGAGTCGGACTCGCCGAATACCCGGCCCATGGTCTTCATCGCCTGCATCGACGGGGCGCTGGCGGGGCTCAACGAGACCGCGTTTTGCTGCCCCACCTCTTCCAACTGGGGCGCGGCGGTGTTCACGACGAACGCGATCGCCAACCACCCCAGGACGATGGGAACCGCGAGTCGCCGGATCCACCGCCCCAGCAATGAACCGCGCGGGTGCCCGTGGGGGGAGTGCGCGCCGGTCATTCGGTCTCCTTCGCCGGGAGGTCGGCATTACCGACGGTGTTTAACGCACTCCTTGTGCGTAACGGGACGCTACCGTTGGCCGCTTTCCGGCGCAACGCACACGTTGTGCGTTATCCTGGGCGTCGTGGAGCAGGTGCAGTTCAAACGTGCCCGCACCGAGGAGCACAAGCGTCAGCGCGCGGCGACCTTGATGGAGGCGGCGCGTTCGCTCGCGCTGGCAACCGGGGCGGCGTCGGTGACCCTCACCGCGGTGGCTGAGCGCGCTGGCGTGCACCATTCCGCGGTGCGCAGGTACTTCAGCTCACACCAAGACATCTTGTTGCATTTAGCAGCGGAAAGCTGGACGCGATGGTCGGACACGGTGTGCGCGGAACTGCGGGCGCCGGGTCCGATGTCGCCGGCTCGGCTCGCCGCGACATTAGCCAACGCCTTGGTCGGCGAACCCCTCTTCTGCGATTTGCTGGCCTGTCTTCCCGTGCGCTTGGAGCGGGAGGTGAACGTCGAGCAAGTTGTTGAGTTCAAGCGGGTTTGTTACCCGGCGGTGATGTCGCTCACCGACGCCGTCGAGCGTGCCTTACCGGCGCTCGGACGCCAAGGAGCGGTCGACATGGTGAGCGCCGCCACCGCGCTGGCCGGTGCACTGTGGCAAGCCGCCCACCCATCCGAAGCGGTGGCGCACGCGCTCGACGCGGAGCCGGTCGCTCCACCGGAATGGAACGTCGACTTCGAGCCCACGCTGACCCGATTGCTCACGGCGACCTGTGTGGGGCTGGTCGCCTAGGGATTGCGGCCCAGTCAGGCGGGATGGGCGGCGAACCACTCGAGCAACAGGTCGGCAACGGTGTCCGGCCGCTCGTCCATCAGCCAATGCGACACGCCGGCCAGGGTTTCGAACCGATACTCGGCGCTGACAAAACGGCCGCAGCCGCGGGCGCCCGCGGCGGCCAGGGCGGGGTCGTGATCGCTCCACAGGTACATCGTCGGGACGGTGATCCTTTGGCGCACATCGCGGATATCCGAAAAGGGCAGCGCGCGATACCAGTTCAGGGCGGCGGTGAGCGCGCCGGGCTCGGTCATGGCCCGCGCGTCACGCTCGGCGGCGTCACGGGTCTGGCCGCCGGCCTGCAAACCCGGGACAGCCGAGCGGCCCGACCGCCCGCGCCGAGGAAAAGCCGCTCGGGCAGCCAGGGCAGCTGGAAGAACAGCATGTACCAGGACGCCAGACCCTGCCGGCTGGTCACCAGCGCCCGGGTGAACGCGCCGGGGTGCGGCACCGACAGCGGTGTCACCGTCGCCAGACGCTTGGGGTGCCGTGCCGCCACGCCCCAGGCCACCGCGGCGCCCCAGTCGTGGCCGACCAGGTGCACCCGCGCCGCGCCGG
>PPEA01000754.1 GCA_002967005.1 Mycobacterium talmoniae | reverse complement strand
GGCATGCCGCGGCGCGACGTCGCCGGCCCGCCGCCTGCGGGCAAATCAACCGGGGCTGACGCCGGCCGCTGGCGGCGCCGTCGCGCATCGCCGCGGCCAGGTCGGCCACCACCTGCTGCAGCGCCGGCAGCTGCCAGCGGCCGAACATGGTGCTACCGCCCTCGTAGCGCTGCTCGTCGTACTCCTCCGGGGTGGTCACGTAGTGCACATAGCCGTTGCTGTAGCCGGCGACCAACACGTCACGCGGTTCGGCGCCGACGATGTCGGCCACGGTGCGGCGCAGCCGCAACCCGGCGACGATGGTCACCTCGGCGGGGATGCCGATCAGGTACAGGTGGCCGATGCGCAGCAGCTGCACCGGAGCGCGTTCGGCCATCAGCGGCAGCACCTTGTTCAGTCGGCGTCCGCCCACCACAACGCCTTTGGGCGCGTGAGCATCCCGCAGCCGCGGCGACAGCCGGTACACCACCTGCCGGACCAGGCCGTCGACGACGGGGTTGCGACCTTGGCGCAACAGCGGATACAGCGGCCCGAGTCCCTCCTCGGTGCCGGCCAGCGCGGCGGCGCCGGCCATCACCGGCCCGGTGCGGTGTTCGCGCCCATCGCCGCTGAACTCGGGCTGCACCGCGAAGTCGGACAGATCGACGTAGGTGGCGCGGGCGTGAGGCCGCCGACGACGTCGACGCCGACGTCGACGGCCAGCTTGGCTGCGGCAACGGTCTGCCGAGTGCCGATAATGCGGGTGTTCTCGAACTCGTCCTCGGTGGGCCCGCTGCCGGGCCGGCGGTTGAGGTTCGGCGACATGTCCCCGGTGTTGGTCTGGGCGAACGCCGCCACGAAGTCGGGCGGATCGTCGGCCAGGTAGTCGACGCCGCGGTCGAGCCGCTCCCAGCGGTAGGCGGCGTAACCCTTGTTGTCGCTGCTGATCAGGGTGTTGCGGTTGGTCATGCTGGTGCCGTGGGTGGCGAACCAGTTGATCACGCCGGCGAGTCGGCCACCGCGTTCGATGCGCAACAGCGTGGTCTGCGGGTCGATCGCGTCCGGGAACTGGGCCCGCTCGGCTGCCGGGTTGCGCGCAAACGCCGACGGCGACCGGTTGATACTGGCGTCGTGCAACTCGCCGATAGCGACGGACAGGGTGGCCGGCGCCAGGTCGGCATGCGCCCGGGTGACGGCCTCGAGGATGCCGTCGACGATCGCCCCGAAGGTTTGCGGCCGAAAGCCTCCGGTGTTGGAGTTGTACAGCCAGTGGTCGGCGTATCCGCCCGGACCGCAGTGGGTGTGGGTCGCGGTGAGCATCACGTTGTCGAGGGTGTACAGCTCGCCGTAGGTCGTGGCGAGCCGTCGCAGCACCTCACGGTGCACGCTGTCCAGCATCAACGGCAGCTCGCACACCACCAGCAGCACCCGCATCTCGGTTGCGGCGATGACGAAAGCCCGGGCGCGCAGCCGGGTGTGCAGCCCGGTGGTCTGTTGGGTGCGTACGCCGTAGCCGAGCATGCCGCACTCGGCGGGTTCGCCGGTGATGTCGGCGATGCCGCGCCCCACCCGGTATTCGGTGGTCATCGGGTCAACCTCCCAGCACGCGGGTCAGGTACTCGTTGCCGAATACCCGTGCGGGATCGAGTTTGTCGCGCAGTGCGACGAACGCGTCGAAGTGCGGGTAGGCCGGGCGCAGGTCCTCGGCGGTGCGGTTGTGCATTTTGCCCCAGTGCGGTCGACCGTCCATCGACCGGGCGATCGCCTCGACCGCGGCGAAATACGCGCGGTGGTCGCGGCGGTGGTACTGGTGCACCGCGATGTAGGCGCTGTCGCGCCCGGTGGCGGTGGACAGCCAGATGTCGTCGGCCGCGGCGAAGCGCACCTCGACCGGGAACCCGATGAGCTCCCCACTGCGGCGCAGATACTGGTCGATCTCGGCCAGCACCTGCGCAACGGCCGCCCGTGGCACCGCGTACTCCATCTCCCGAAACCGCACCGAACGCACCGAGGCGAAGACCCGATAGGAGCGGTCGATGTACTCGCGGGCGGACAACGCGTGCGCGGAGAGCGCGTTGGCGCGCGGGATGAGGCCCGGCCAGCGTGTCGTCATCCGCTGGATACCGTCGAAGACCTTGTTGGACAACAGCTCGTCGTCAACGTAGTGCCGCAACCGGCCCAGCGGGCGCAGCGGGGTGCCCGGCGGCACCCGGTTGTTGCGTTTGGTGAGCACGCAGCGGGTGTGCGGAAACCAGTAGAACTCGAAGTGGTCGTTGTTGTCGATGTTCGCGTCAAGGCCGGCCAGCACCGCATCGAGCGGTTCCGGCGCCTCGACGGCCGACAGCGCGAAGGCCGGTTCGCACTGCAGCGTGACCGTGGCGATCACCCCGAGCGCACCCAGCCCGACGCGGGCGGCGGCGAACACATCCGGATTCTGCTCGGCGCTGCAGTGCAGCAGCGACCCGTCGGCCAGCACGAGGTCCAGGGCGCGCAATTGGGTGGCGATCCCGCCCAGCCGTGCGCCGGTGCCGTGCGTGCCGGTGGACACCGCGCCCGAGATGGTCTGCACATCAACGTCACCGAGGTTGGTCATCGCCAAACCCCGCTGCCACAGCGCCTCGTTGAGCGCCCGGAGCCGGGTGCCGGCGCGCGCGGTGACCAGCCCGCTATCGCGGTCGGCGGCCACGATGCCGGTGAGATCGTCCAGTCGCAGCTGAACGCCGTCGGTGGCCCCGATCGCCGTGAACGAGTGACCCGATCCGATGGGTTTGACGCGCAACCCGCATTCGGTCGCTCTGCGCACCGCGTCCTGCAGTTCGGCGACGGTCCCCGGCGATTCGACGCCGGCGAGCCGCGCGCTGGCGGTGGCGGCCCAGTTCGTCCAGGTGGTCACGGCCTCCACTATGAGTTGGACAGTCGTCCAAGTCAAGCCTTGACTTGGACGTGCGTCCAGATGTTTGATGGAGGGCGTGAGATCGCGACTCCCGCAGGCCGAGCGCCGCGCCCAGCTGGTCGCGGCCGCCCTCGACATCGCGGTCGCCGAAGGCGTTGCGGCCACCACGATCCGGCGGGTGGCCGAAC
>PPEA01000753.1 GCA_002967005.1 Mycobacterium talmoniae | reverse complement strand
GGCGATCTCGTGCACCGCGGCCAGGATCTCGTCGGCGTGACCGGTGTGGAAGCGCGACGCGAGCAGCACGGCCAGCGACGGCGCCGCGCCGGCGAGCGCGTCGCGCGCCTGGGTTGCTGCCTCCACCGCGGCCTGTCGTGCGTCGGTTGCGGTGGAAATCCCGACTCCGATCCGCACCCTTCCATCATGCGCCCGCGCGGAGTGGCGCTGTCGGTGGTCAGCGCTTATATGGGGGCATGGTGGGCGAGGTTGCGGTACCGGCGCATGGCGCGAGTCAGCGGTGCTACGTGCCAGTTAGCCAACCTCCGGCCACATCCCACCCGCGACTTATATTGGTATTGATATAGGATGGGTATCGACCTGAAGCCCATCAGATGACCCAAAACTGATATTGAACTCGCCAAGAAGCGCTATCGGGAGGCAAAAGATGGCTGACAGCGTGTTCTACGACCTCACCGACAGCCCCGATGAGGCGGCCAATCTCACCGCGCGCGGTCTGCTCATGATCGCGATCGAGCAGCGCATCAGGGAAGCGGGTTGGACGCAGAACGAAGCCGCCGCGCGTCTTCATGTGACTCAGCCTCGAGTATCGGACCTCTTGAACGGAAAGATCAGCAAGTTCAGCCTTGATGCGTTGGTCAACATGCTCGCGCCAGTGGGCCTGACGTTCGACGTCCGACCGCTCGAACATCCCCCCGCCCCGGCGGGGGACCGAGTTCGTCCGGGTCGTGCGGCCAGGACCGAGGCGAACAAGCGCCAAGCACTTAGTACGAACTGACCAGCTGGTCATCAGCATCCTCGCCGGCCCTACTGGCCTGGCCGTGCAGTCACTCTCCTGTCACCTGGCTGTGAGTTAACTGCTACCCACCTTTAGGTGAACGACAGGTAAACTAGAATCGCTTAGGCTGTAAAACGAACGCGCAACCAACGGGAAGGTGTAGTCCATGGCCAGCTTGCCCGCGATCACGCTCGACAGCACCGTCGACCTTGCCGACCGCAGCACCGCGGTCGACTTCATCAACCGGGTCAACCTGCTGTACGACGCCTACGAGATCGACGCGATGGTCGGCGCGTTCCTGCCGGACAGCACCATCTTCCACACCCAGGGCATCACCCACGGCCAGACCGAAATCCGGCGCTTCTTCCAGCAGGCCTACCCCTACAGCGGGCCCGGGGTCAGCCGGATCGCGACCAACCCGATCGTCGACGCCGACGAGGACGGGGTCGTCGTCCGCTACCACAACCTGCTGGTCCGCTACTCGACCGAGGAGCCGTCGACCATGGTCACCGGCCAGGTGCAGCAGACCCCCGAGGACCTGCCCGCGATCTGGGTCTACTCGGCCATGACCGATCGGCTGCGCCGCACCGAGCGCGGGTGGCGGATCTTCGAACGCTACATCGGGGCGACCACCATGAACGACCGGCTGCGCCCGGTCGCCTCCCGCACGCCGCACCTAGACCCCTACCGGGGCCCGGCGGCCACCGTGCTGCCCCGCCAGTTGGTGTTCTGAGCGTCGGGTCTGCTGGGCAATGCTCGCGAGTGTGAAGTTAGGTTCACCCGCGGCCGTCGAGGGTGAACCTAACTTCACGCTCGCATAAGCCCGGCGCCGATCAGCTAGCGCAGACCCTGGATGAGGTCCACGATGCGCTGTTGACCGGCCGCTGCGGCGTCGAGTTTGCCGCGAATCTCGACGAACCCGTTGTCGACCTGCGTGAACTTCAGGGTCATCTCGCTACGAAGGTCGTTCATATCGGCGCGAAGATCGGTTATGTCCGCGCGAACGGCGTTAAAGCTGGCGACGGTGGCTCGGCGGAAGTCGCGGAGTTCGTCGCGAAACTCGGTCACGTCACGGTCAGCGGCGCCCGCCAGCACCCGAGCCGCGGCTGCATCCTGCTCGTTTGCTCGCACTCGGCCGTCAAGCCGACGCACTTGGGACTCCAGCGCGGTGACGCGCTCCTCAATGTTCCCCGGCTCCATGGCGGTAGCCTACCGCCGGAATTCATGCCGGCAATTCAGTCCGCCCTGGCGGGGTCCGGTCCGGCCGCGCGACCCTCCCGGCACCGCCGGAAGGCATGTGACCGTTTCGAAATGGATAGCGCCGGTGATACTGGCCGGCCCGGCGCGGGACGCGTCCCGCCGGGTGATATCGGATGCGCCATCGCATTTCAGCACCACACCATGGTCGAGATTCCGGGACGGATGTGACGCACGGGGCTGCCCGCTGCCCGTTACCCGCTCATCTCCGCCACCAGCGTCGCCGCGTCGGGGTCGCTGTCCAACAGCGCGATCAGCGCGTCGCGGTCATCCGGGTCGACGGCTTCCAGCCCCCCGAGCCACGCCATCGCGTCCCCGGCGGGCACCACCCGAGCACAGACCAGCTGCCCCGGTTTGAGCCGGCGGCCGAGGTCCGGTTGGGGCACGTCGTGGACATCGTCGGTGCGCACGTCGCGCACCCGGACACTGGCACCGTTGACCTGCTCGATCTCGAACACCGAGCGGTCGGTCTGCAGCCATTGCTCGGCCAGCGCCCGCTCATCGTCGGGCAGCAGCGACCCGCGCGTCGCCAGGAACTCCGCGAACGCACCGCCCTCGAACAGCACCGCGTCGATCACCAGCGGATAGGTCATGGCCTCGGCCAGCGCGTCGGCGGTCGACTCGTCGGGGTCGGCGTAGCGGGCCCGTTCGAGGGCCACCGCCATGAGCGACTCATTCCAGCCGGCGTCCAGCAGCATGTAGTGGCCGGCCTTGGTGTACAGCCAGGCCACCCGCTCCGCCAGCGGCAGCTCCTCGCGCCCGAGATGGCACTTCTTGTATTTGCGGCCCGACCCGCACCAGCACGGCTCGTTGCGGCCCAGATCGCCGCGCGGCTCAATCCGGTACCGCTGCAACAGCTGCACGAGCGGGTGATCGGGTGGCGCCTCGGCGCGGTGCAGTAACGCCAACCCGTGTTCGGCGTCGCCGCGATCGGAGGCGAACCGGGCCAGGTCCAGCAGCGGCAGCGGCCAGTCGACGTCCATCGCCTCGGCCGCCAGCAGCTCACGTTCGGCGGCGGCGTCGTCACCG
>PPEA01000752.1 GCA_002967005.1 Mycobacterium talmoniae | reverse complement strand
CGCGAGCGCGGTGAGCGGCCGGGGGCACCCTGTCATTACCCGACGCCGGCCCGACCGAGGAGTCCCCACCGAGGCCGCCGGCGGCATCGCGCCCGACGAGGAGACCACCGGCGTCATCCCGCCCGAGGACCGGCCGAAGCCCTAACCGGTTTCGGCCAGGTAGCGCAGCGCCAACAGGTAGCCCTGCACCCCCAGCCCGACGATCACGCCGGTGGCGACCGGGCTCAGGTAGGAGTGCCGCCGAAACTCCTCGCGGGCATGCACATTGGAGATGTGCACCTCGATGAGCGGGGCACGCAGTTCGGCGCACGCATCGCGCAGCGCCACCGAAGTGTGGGTCAGGCCACCGGCATTGAGGATCACCGGGTCACCCGCATCGGCGGCGGCGTGGATCCACTCCAGCAGCTGGGCTTCGCTGTCGCTTTGCCGCACCACCACTTTCACACCGAGGTCGGCGGCCTCGACCTCGAGGAGCGCCACCAGGTCGTCGTGGGTGGTGTTGCCGTACACCTCGGGTTCGCGGCGGCCCAACCGACCCAGGTTCGGGCCGTTGAGGACATTGATGGTCATCGGGTGCCCACCTCCGCGTAGGCCGCCGCCAGCAGCGACGGGTCCGGGGCTTCGAGCCGGCCGGGTTTGGCCAGCGCGTCCAGCACGACGAACCGCAACACACCGGCCCGGGTCTTCTTGTCGCCGGCCATGTATTCCAGCAGCTGGGGCAGCGCGTCGGCGTCGTAGCTGACCGGCAAACCCAGCGACGTCAGGATGGTCCGGTGCCGGTCGGCGGTGGCGTCATCAAGCCGGCCGGCCAGCCGGCCCAGCTCGGCAGCAAACACCAACCCCACCGACACGGCCGCGCCGTGCCGCCACTGGTAACGTTCCCGGCGCTCGATCGCGTGCGCCAATGTGTGCCCGTAGTTGAGGATTTCGCGCAGCTGCGACTCTTTTTCGTCGGCGGCCACGACCTCGGCCTTGACGGTGATCGCCCGGCGGATCAGCTCCGGCAGCACCGCGCCGGCGGGGTCCAGCGCGGCGGCCGGGTCGGCTTCGATGAGGTCCAGGATCACCGGGTCGGCGATGAAACCGGCCTTGACGATTTCGGCCATGCCGGCCACGATCTCGTTGCGCGGCAACGTTTCCAGGGTCGCCAAGTCGACCAGCACCGCGGCCGGCTGGTGGAAGGCGCCCACCAGGTTCTTGCCGGCGTCGGTGTTGATGCCGGTCTTGCCGCCGACGGCCGCGTCGACCATGCCCAGCAGGGTGGTCGGCACGTGCACGATCGACACCCCACGCAGCCAGGTCGCGGCGGCGAAACCGGCCACATCGGTGGCCGCGCCGCCGCCCAGGCTGACCAACGCGTCTTTGCGGTCGATCCCGATGCGGCCCAACACTTCCCAGATGAACCCGACGACCGGCAGATCCTTGCCGGCTTCGGCGTCGGGGATTTCGATGCGGTGCGCGTCGATGCCCTTATCGGCCAGGTAACTGCGGACCGCTTCGGCGGTTTCGGTCAGCGTCGGCTGATGCAGGATCGCGACCCGATGCCGCCCGGCCAGCACCTCCCCCAGCTCACCGAGCAACCCGGTGCCGATCAGCACCGGGTAGGGCGGGTCGACGGCCACCTGCACGGTGACCGGCGCGGTGTCGGGGGTCATTTGCGGATCCCGGCCCGCCGGGCGGCCAGCGCGGCGGGCGTGGCCGGGGTGGGCGGCGACGACGGCTCGGCCGCGGCCTCCAGTTGCACCGGCGGGGTCTTGCGGGCCGGGGATCGGGCGCCACCGCGCCGAGCTGGGCCGCCCGCCGGACCGGTGCCGTCGGGTTCTCCAGCCGCGCCACGATGTAGCGCACCACCGCGCCCGGGTTGCGCCGGTTGGTGTTCACCCGAAACGTCGCGACCCGGCGGTACAACGGAACGCGGTGGGCCATCAGGGCGCGGAATTTCTCGGCGCGGTCGCCGCCGGCCAGCAGCGGGCCGACCGTGTTGCCGCCGGTGCGCCGCACCCCTTCGGCGGCGCTGATCTCCAGGAACACCACGGTGTGCCCGGCCAGCGCGTCGCGCACCCCGTCGGTGGTGACGGCGCCGCCGCCCAGCGACAGCACCCCGTCGTGCTCGTCGAGGGCCTGCCGGATCACCTGCTCCTCGATCCGGCGGAACTCGGCTTCCCCGTCGGTGGCGAAGATGTCGGCGATGCTCCGTCCGGTCTGCTGCTCGATCGCGGCGTCGGTGTCGAGCAGGTCCACCCCCAGCGTCTTGGCCAGCCGACGCCCGATCGTGGACTTACCCGAGCCGGGCAGCCCCACCAGTACGGCCTTGGGTGCCATCACCCCGAGGCCCGCACGTCGTCGGTCGCCGGTTCCCGCTCGGCCACCGCGCGCCGGTAGGCCTCGATGTTGCGCCGGGTTTCGGTCAGCGAGTCGCCGCCGAACTTCTCCAGCGCGGCGCGGGCCAACACCAACGCCACCATGGTCTCGACGACCACCCCGGCGGCGGGAACCGCGCACACATCGGAGCGCTGGTGGATGGCGACGGCCTCCTCACCGGTGGTCATATCCACGGTGGCCACGCCCGCGGCACGGTGGAGATCGGTTTCATCGCCGCCCGCACCCGCAACGGTTGGCCGTTGGTCATACCGCCTTCGAGCCCACCGGCCCGGTTGGTGGAGCGCACCACGCCGTCGGGGCCGGGATACATCTCGTCGTGGGCGGCGCTGCCGCGCCGGCGGGCGGTGGCGAACCCGTCGCCGATCTCGACGCCCTTGATCGCCTGGATGCCCATCACCGCGGCGGCGAGCTGCCCGTCGAGCCGGTTGTCGCCGCTCGTGAACGAGCCCAACCCGACCGGCAGGCCGCTGGCGACCACCTCCACCACGCCGCCGAGGGTGTCGCCGTCCTTCTTGGCGGCTTCGATCTCGGCGATCATGGCTTCCTCGGCCGCCTTGTCGTAGGCGCGCACCGGGCTGGCGTCGATGGCGGGCAGGTCGGTGGGCTGCGGCGGCGGGCCGTCGTAGGGTGCCGAGGCGCCGATCGACACCACGTGCGAGATCACCTCCACGCCGAGGGCCTGCCGGA
>PPEA01000751.1 GCA_002967005.1 Mycobacterium talmoniae | reverse complement strand
GGTCGGGCATGGCGGCCGCGCACGCCAGGGCGTACGGGCCGCCGCCGGACAGCCCGATCACCGCCATCTTGTCGGTGCCGAAGGTGTCGGCGATGGTGCGTAGGTCGTCGGCGAAGGCCGAGAGGGTTTCGTATTGGTGTGGTGTCGACGATCCGGTGCCGGGCCGGTCGACGCCGATCAGCCGGATGCCGTGGTGCTGGGCGAACACCCGTGCCTCGGTCGGAATCTGCCGGCGGGCGCCGGGCGTGCCGTGCAGCCAGAAGATGGTGCGACCCTGCGGGTCACCGAACTCGGCGAAACCGATCTGGCGGTCCTCACCGACGGCGATGTTGCCCTCGATCTTGGGCCGGTCTATCGCGACAACCATGCGCAAGAGTGTTGCACGCGCGGCGGCGGCGCTGGCGCGCTTTCCCGCCGATCGCGGGTTCGCCCGGTTTTCTCGGTTGCGTTGGCGACATCCGCTCGAGGGCTAACTCCGCGGGCGCTACAACTCCAACAGCACCGTCACCGGGCCGTCGTTGACCAGCGCGATCTGCATGTGTGCACCGAACACCCCGGTTTGCACCTGCGCGCCCAGCGCCCGCAACGCCGCCGATAGCTCGCCGATGCGATAACCGCCGAGCTGGTCGGCGGCGCCGACCGCCAACTGGGCCCAGCGGTCGCCGATGACCTCGCCCTCCTCACCGAGCGTGCACGTCACCACCTGCACCTGGGCGCCGCGGGCCGCGTAGTGCGCGATGGTCGCGCCGGTGGTCAGCGTCTCGTCATCGGGATGGGCGTGTACGAACAGTAGCCGGGGGTGCGACGACATCCGCAAAACACTACTCCGCGCCGACAATTCCGCCCGTAGTAGCCGCCAGCGTTCCTTGCGCGCGCCCGCGGCTACTATCGGGGCATGTCCGCGCACGCCGATGTCGTCCCGCACCCCGTCCGCAGCCGTCGGCGCGGCAAAGAACTCGAGTGCGCGCTGTATGACGCGACGCTGGCCGAGTTGACCGCCGTCGGATACGGCCGGCTGACCATGGAAGGGGTTGCCGCCCAGGCCCGCACCGGCAAAGCCGCGCTGTACCGGCGCTGGTCGAGCAAGCACGACCTGGTGCAGGCGGCGTTGCAGTATGCGCTGCCGCCGCTGCCGGAACCGCGGGCCGACCGGTCGGCGCGCGACAATCTGCTGGCGGTGTTCATTGCGCACCGGGACGTGCTGGCCGGCAAAACCGCGTTCCCGGGGCTGGCCATCATCGGCGAGGTCTTCCACGAACCGGAACTGCGGTCCATCTTCGCCGATGCGGTGGTGGCGCCGCGGCTCGCGATCATCGAATCGATCCTGCAGGCCGGGGTGCGGGCCGGCGAGATCGACGCGGGCACCCTCACCCCGCTGACCGCGCGGATCGGGCCGGCGTTGATCAACCAGCATGTGCAGCTCAACGGCGCGCCGCCGACCCGGCGCGAACTGATCGCGATCGTCGACACGGTGATCCCGCGCCCGCCGGGTGGTTAGGGGGTTTTCGACCAGTCGCCGGCGTCGCCGACGATGCCGACCGGCACCGCGCCGGACAGGCTGACGTCCGCCACGCTGGGCCCGGCGGCCACGATGGTGGTGTCCTGCAGGATCGGCAGCACCGTCGCCAGGTTCCACAGCCGCGGCTCGACCGCGGTGATCACCTCGTCGATGTCCTTGCTGCCGTTGAGTGCCGCCTCGATGTTGGACTGCAGGCTGCGGTCACAGATGCCGGTGACGTTCGACGGGGCCTGCACCAGCGCCCCGGCCGGCGGTTTCGTCGGGGTGTGCGTCGGCGCGGCGGGCGTCGGCGGCGTCGTCGTAGGTGTTCGACTCGACCGCGACCGCGAACGTCTCCCGCGGGTGCCCCGCGTTCAAGCGCACCGCGACCGCGCATCCGGGCCGGACCCCCGGGACGCGTCCGGCGGCGCGTTCGATGTCGGTGGGGTAGATGTTGCGGCCGGCCATGATGATGGTGTCCTTGACCCGCCCGCACACCACGATGTGCCCCTCCTCGGTCAGATAGCCCAGGTCGCCGGTGTCATACCAGCCGTGTTCGTCTTGGGCGGGCAAAAAACCCGCGATCGTGGTGTAGCCCGGCGTCAACGGCGCGCCACGCACCTGGATCACCCCGACACCCCGGGCGGGCCGCACCTCGTCGTTCTCGTCGACGACGCGGACCTGCAGACCGTCGAGCGCCGGACCCAGCCGGGCCAGCCGACGGGTCCGGCCTTTGCTGGTCGGCACCGCCGTGTGCAGCACGGCGAGCAGATCGGCGTCGACCTCGTCGACCACCAGGCCGGCGCCACACTCGGAAAACGACACCGCCACGGTGGTTTCGGCCATGCCGTACGCGGGCAGGATGGCGTCGGGTCGCAAGCCGAACGGCGCGCCGGCCGCGCAAAACTCTTCGACGTCGGCGGGCTCGACTTGCTCGGATCCCGACAGCGCCCAGCGCAGGGTGGACAGGTCGAATTGGCCCGGTGTGGCCTGGTTGCGCAGCCGCCTGGCCAGCAGTGCGTAGGCGAAGTTGGGGGCCGCGGTCATGGTGCCGCGGTACTTGTCGATCAGCTTGGCCCACAGCAGGGTGTCGCGCAGAAAGTCCATCGGCGTGACCTTGACCAGCTCCGCGCCGAAGTACATCGGCACCACCAAAACCCCGTCATGCCCATGTCGTGGAACAGCGGCAGCCAGCTGACGATCACGTCGGTGTCGAGGTCGTAGCGGGCGCGACGAACATCGCCTCGGCGTTGGCGACCACGTTGCGGTGGGTGATCCGGACGGCTTTGGGCGCGCCGGTCGAGCCCGAGGTCAGCTGCAGCAGCGCCAAATCGTCCTCACCGGTGTCGACGGGATCGGTCGGGTCGGCGGACAGCAGGTGTTCCACGGCCAGCACCCGCAGCCCCAGCTCGGTCAGCAGCGGAGCCGCCGCCAGGAACGGGTCGGCGATGAGGGCCGCCTTGGCTTCGATCATCGCGATGATCCCGGCGGTCTCGCTGGCCCACGCCTGCAGGTCGGTCCGCGGGCGTGGGTTGATGCAGCATGGTCAGGCTGGCGCCCCGCATCCACAGGCCTTGCGCGGTGGGCGCGATCGCGACCGG
>PPEA01000750.1 GCA_002967005.1 Mycobacterium talmoniae | reverse complement strand
GGCCGGCGCCGTTGCGGTACGGCCAGCCGACCAACTTCCGGGTGCCCGCGGGCGCGGGAGCGGTGGCGACGGCGGTCAGGGTTTGGGTCGGGGCATCCAGTTGCGGGGCGACCCGTTGCGACAGGTCGGTGCGGGCGCAGCCCTGCAACGCCAGCGGGTCGGTCACGCAGATCGCGTCGGGCACCAATTCCTTGAGTTTGGCCGCCGATTTCACCACCATCCGCAGATCCGCGCTGGGAGCCACCGGCACGGAGATGTCGTCCGGGATGAGCACCACCCCGCCCAGGTCGACGGTGGGTAGCGGCTTTTCCACATCCACCGACGGCAGGATGCGTTCCAGCCAGTGCGGCAGCCACCAGTTCCACTGGTGGAACATCGCCATCAGCGCCGGAACCAGCACTAGCCGCACCACCGTGGCGTCCACCGCGATGGCCACCGCACAGGCCACCCCGAGCTCGGCCACCAGCGGCATCCCCGCGAAGGCGAATCCGATGAACACCGCGATCATGATCAGCGCCGCGCTGGTGATGGTGCGGGCGCTGGTGCTCACGCCGTAGGCGACCGCGTCGTGGGTGTCACCGAACTGAAGGAACCGTTCCCGGATCCGGGTCAGCAGGAAGATCTCGTAGTCCATCGACAAGCCGAAGGTCATCGCCAGCACCATCGGCGGGATGGTGCTGTCGATCGAGCTGATCGGCTCGAACCCCAGCTTCTCCAGCCAGCCCCACTGGAACACCATCACCAGGCTGCCGTAGGCCGCGGCCACCGACAGCATCGTCATCAGCACGCCCTTGAACGCCAGCAGCACCGACTGGATGGACACCAGCAGCATCACGAACGCGATCAGCGCGACGAAGACCAGCACCAGCGGCTCCGTCGCCGACACCTGATCGTCGAAGTCCTTGATCAGCGCGGTGGGGCCGCCGACGTCGACCCGTGCCGATGAGCCGGCCGCCTTGGGCAGCTCGGCCCGCAGCCAGTCGACGGTCTCGCGGGCCGCCATGTCCTCGGGGTCCACCGAGAGCACCGCCGACAGCAGCGCGCTGCTGTTGTCGTCAGCGAACACCGGGGGCGGCACCTGCTTGGTGGTATTGGGGGCGCGCGCCAGCTCCTCCGGCGGACCGCGGCCAGCACCGGGGCGTGCGCGGCCGAGGGACGCGTCGCCGTCGGGGAAGGTGACCAGGATCTGCCAGCGGTCCCAGCGCGCCCGGACCCAGCGCCTGCGCGGCGGCGGCCACCCCGCCGCGGATCTCGTGGGAGGAGTCGAACTGGCGCAGCATGCTGTTGCCCAGCGTCAGCGCGAACGCCGGCGCCGCCAGCGCCAGCAGAAACGCCGACGCCAGCACCGCCGACAGCCAGGGCCGGCGCATCACCCGGCCGGTCCAGCGGGTCCAGAACCGGGATTGGGTGGTTTCCGGCAGCCGAGACCAGTGCAGCGCCGCCGACCGTTTCGCCGCCGACCGGCCGAAGGTGGCCAGCACCGCCGGGGTCAGCGTGGTCGAGGTGAGCACCGCCACCGAGACGGCCAGGATCGCCCCGGTGGCCATCGACACCAGCACCGGGGTGTTGATCAGGTAGATGCCGGTCACCGAGGCCACCACCGTCAGCCCCGACAACACCACCGCCAGCCCCGACGTCGCCATCGCCGCGTCGGTCGCCTCCTGCGGTTGCCGACCGGCCCGCAGTTCCTCGCGGAACCGCATCAAGATGAATAGGGAATAGTCGATCGCCAGCGCGATGCCGAACATCGACACCGTGGAGGTGACGAACACCGACATCGTGGTGAACATCGACAGCAGGTACACCAGCCCCATCGTGACGATCACGGTGCCGATGCCCAGCGCCAGCGGAATCGCGGCCGCCGCCAGCGACCCGAACACCGCCAGCAACACGATCAGCACGATCGGCAGATTCCAGTGTTCGGCGCTGGCGATGTCCTGTTTGGTCTTCGCCGAGGCCGCGGCGCCGAGCGCGCCCTGGCCGATGACGTACAGCCGCACCGTGCCGTTCTCGAGCTGCCCGGCTGGTCGCCGTTGATGCCGAGCTTGGTGCGCAGCTTTTTGGCGACGTCGACGGCGCCGGTGTTGTTGAAGTCCAGCCGCAGCGACACCACGTACGGGCGGTCAGGCTGCGGTGGCCGCTGGGCCGGGTTGGGCACCACGGTCACGCTGGGGACCTCGCTGGCCACCCGGTTGAGCAGCGCGACGGCGTCGTCCATGTCCTTGTAGCTGGCGTCCGCGCGGGGCGCGGCGACCAGCGCCAACGGCGAGGCGCCCTGGTCGGGGTAGTGGTTCTCCAGGTCGTCGTGCACGTACAACGATTGCGATCCGGACACCTCGAAGCCGCCGCCGGTGAGGTGGCCCGACTGCGTCGCAGCCAGGTACAGCGCGGGCACCAACGCCAGTAACCAACCTGTGAAGATCACCCAGCGGAATCTGCGCAGGTTGCTGCTGAGGCGCATCATGAACTGCTGGATTTTTTTCTCCCCGCTCCGGCGTTGCGTGCTCGCGAGCCTACCGCAGCGTGCGGTACAGTAATCCGCTTCTGGCGCGCTGAACTGCGATGATCCGAGATCTGTATCAAGTTGTAGCCCGGTTGTGAGCCAGTCGAACTGGCCACGGCGGCGCGGGTGATGGCAGGATGACACCCGGCGCCGGTCGCCGCCGTGGGCGGCGTGTATCGGCGTTCGCCATCCCTAAGGAGTTATCCAGTGAAGACGACAACTGCCGTCGTGCGTCATCGGCTCTTCGGAGTGTTGACCGCTACCGCTGTGGGCGGTGCGGCGGTCGTTGCCCTGCTGGTGCCGTCGGCGACCGCCGCGCCGGACCCGTGCGCCGCCAGTTCGATCGCCAAGACGGTCGGCAAGGTCGCCACCGATACCGGCGACTACCTGGACTCCCACCCCGAGACGAACCAGGCGATGACCAACGCCATGCAGGACCAGCCGGGACCGCAGTCGGTCGGGGCGCTGAAAACCTATTTCGACGCCAACCCCAAGGTGCAAGGCGACATTCAGAAGCTGTCCGAGCCGCTGGCCAGCCTGGGCACCCGGTGCAAGCTGCCGGTGTCGCTGCCGCAGCTGCTCGGCGCCCTGCAGACCGCGCAGAATCAGGGCGGGCTGCTGGTGGCTTGCCGGGCGGGCT
>PPEA01000075.1 GCA_002967005.1 Mycobacterium talmoniae | reverse complement strand
GGCGGGTTGGTGTTGTCGTTGGTGGAGGTAGGCGGCGATTGCGTTGCGGCCCAGGGCGAAACCGATCATGACGCTGTGTTGTCGGGTGGCGGTGTGTGCGGTCATGCGTCCTCCGTAGAGGGTGCGGTCGAGGGTGTTGTTGAGCGATTCGGCGTCTTCGCGCCAGCCGTAGCAGCGGTCGTAGACGCTGTCGCCTTCTTCGGTTTTCGTGTGCTGCCGTAGGTGTTCGGCGCGGTTGTAGCTCTTTTCGCGGTCTTCGGGTGTGCTGTCGATGCGTTGGGTGTGCACGGTTCCGCAGCTGGCGGCGAAGTCGATATACCAGCGGTAGGTGCCTGTGCGGTTGCGGCGTGAGTAGACCTTGGCGACCGGTAAGGGCTGCAGGTGGGTTTCGCCGGTGTCGAGGATGGTGCGTTCGTGCAGGCGTCCCTCGTTGGTCCACAGGGCGTGGGCGTCGCCGCAGGGGCAGTCGATGGTGGTCAGTGGCGTGGGTTTGGCGGTGCCGGCGTGCGGCGGGGCCAGGACGGTCAGGCCGGCTTTCATGGCGTGGTCGATGTGGGTGCCTCGGAAGGCGCCGTCGTAGCAGATTCCGTCGATGCGTAGTTCTGGCCGGGCGGTGAGGCGATCGAGGATGGTCAGGGCGATGCCCGCTTCGCCCTTGTAGCCTTTGCCGGGTGGAACGGGCATGGTGTCGAGGACGACGCGCAGGTTGCGGGTGTTGTCGGGGCGTGTGCTCATGATGGCGAATTTAGTTCCGTAGCGGAATTCTGGTGTGTCGTCGCCGTTTTGGACTTCGAGGTGGGCGTTGACGGTGGACGCGCCGTTGGCTGCTTTCTTCTCGATGGTGGATTTGCGTTCGGGTGCGGCGACGACGGTGCCGTCGCCGACGATGAATTGTCCGCGAACTGGATTGGTCCGTGAGACAGGGCTGTGTGGGTTGAGGCAGTTGAGTTCGCGGGCGAGTGTGGCGGCGGTGTCGATCAGCCCCTGGTGCAGGGCGTCGATGTGGGTGTCGAGGCGGTCCTGGGCGTAGGTGTGGTGATGCCGTCGCGGCGGCGTGGTGCGGGCAGTTTTTCCGTGGGCGGTGGCCTGGCGGCAGATGACCTGCCAGTACTCGGGGTTGGCCATGATGCGGCTGGCGTGGCTAGCGCTGCCGAACGCGCCATGCAGGACTTTGTGGATGACCATTACCCATGCCGGGTAGTGCGCTGGGCGCCCGGGTGAGTTGGGTGCGCGATCCGGGATCAGGTCGCTGATCGCGTACAACGCCGAATATGACGCGACGGCCCGGACTTTCTCGATTTCGAGCAGCGTGCCGTCGAACGGTGTGTCCAGCGCCTCACGTTTACGCTGGTCGACGCGGCGAGCACCGTAGGCGTCGTCGGCGCGGGGGCGCTGCTGCGACGAACGGTGCTTGGGTGACATGGCGGATCAGTTGTCCTGGCTCCACTGATAGCCGATGAGGGCGGCGGTGCCGTCCAGCGAGCCCGAGCCGGTGAGGTGGGCGGCGGCTTCGATGCGGCCGGTGTCCTCGAAGACACGTCGCGCGGCGTGGGCGGTCAGCGAGGACGGTTTGATCCCGGTAGTTCCGGTCAGTCCGGCGCGGGTCAGGACATCGCGGACGGTGACGCAGACACGGGCCTGGCGCTGGGCATCGGACCCGTCCGAGCCGGTGCAGATGATGGTGTCGGTGGTGGCGCCCCGCTCGTTCAGATGGCTGATTCGTCGGTAGAGCACTCGGCGGGCCCACGTGTCCAGGGGTAGGAGGCGGGCGCGGTGTTTGGTTGAGCCGTGCGCCCACGCGGTGTGGGCGGCGGTACCGATGTCGCCGATGCGGATGTAGCCGAGTTCGCTGGTGTGTGCCCCGGCCAATAGCAGTGCGGTGGTGGCGGCATGTCGGGTGGGGGTGGCGTGCTCGGAGAACAGTCGCACCAGCGCGGCCTCGTCGTCGTATAGCGGGCGGACGGTGGCGGCTTCGCGGTCGGGGACGGTGATGTCGGTGGTCGGGTCATCCAGGGTCAGCCCGAGGCGCCGGGCGGTGCGAAAAAAGGCCCGTACCGCGGCGCGGCGGTTGTGCATGGTCGCCACCGCTGCGGGAGCGACCGAGCCGTGCCGGGAGCGGCCCTTGGCGGCAACGAATTTGGTCACCAGGTCGTGATCGGCGCCCGCGAGGGTGGTGACGTCGTAGGCGGCGGCGAACCGGGTGAACCGGCGGGCGAGCAGAGCAAACTTGTCCAAGGTTTGGGGTGACATCGTCCCGTCGACGGCCCAGGCCGCGACCACGGTGTCCACGGCGGTCACCAGGCTGCCCTCAGCCATGGCAGGTTCCCACGGCAACGGCAGCGTCAGCTGCGCGGTGTTCACCGGTGCCCCATGGCACGTCGCGAGTTGGCATGGCAGAACCTTCCATAGTGGTGCGTATATGCACCAGAATGGTAGGGGTGCGGCTCGGCGTGGATGCCGGGGTGGCCTGCGGGCGATATCGTCAGGTGATGCCGCGCAGTCACGGCGATC
Organism: Mycobacterium talmoniae; assembly: GCA_002967005.1. Lineage (GTDB taxonomy): Bacteria > Actinomycetota > Actinomycetes > Mycobacteriales > Mycobacteriaceae > Mycobacterium > Mycobacterium talmoniae. The sequence continues at coordinate 2,183 of PPEA01000075.1, read as the reverse complement.
AGCCGCCGGTTGTGTATCTGGCCGCTGGAGGATGGCCCGACGGGAACTTGATTCCCGATGCGCCACCGTCGGCATCGGCCGCCCAGCAGGTGGCGCGCGCTCTTCAGGTGGCGATGGCCGAGACCGGGACCGGTCAACGCGCACTGGCCGCGGCCACCGGCATCGCCCACACGACGATCGGCCGGATCCTGGCCGGCACCGTGTTGTGCGACATCGGGACGCTGGCCAACCTCGAACATGCGTTGGGTCGCTCCCTGTGGCCACCCGCTCCGGCGAATGGATCTAACGCGGCAACACGTGGAACATGACACATGTGGCAGAATACAAAGCGTGGAAGCGTTTGTGATTAACCGTGGACGGCGTGTTGCTCTTGACTCGCGTTACATGTGGCAGAACACTAAGAGGCGTGCGCGTAACCCCCGGCGAGACGAAGGCGTACGGCGATGAATAGAGCCAACAGGTCGTTGATGGATCTGATCGAAACCGCGGTGAAGCGTCACGACGGCGCGTCGGGGCGACGCCTGGCCGAGCTTGCCCAGCACGCCGGTCACGACATCTCCCATGCAACACTCAACCGTCTGCGGCAAGGCACCTATGCGTCTCGGCCCACGGACGCCTCGATCCGGGCCATCGCGTACCTGGCCGAAGTTCCTGAAACGGTGGCGTTCGCCGCCGTGGGCGTGCGTCCTCCGGCCGCCGAGCAGTACAAGTTGCCGGCCGAAGCGCAGCGGATGAGCACCCGTCAGCGCCGGGCCCTCGATGAGTTGCTGCGGGCCTTCGTCATCGAGCAGGCGCCACCGTCCGCCCCGAGTTTCGGTGCATTGTTGACCGCGCGCGATGAGTTGGCGGCGGCACTGCACACCGACCGTACCGAAGATGAATCCCTGGCTGAGGCGGCGCGCGCGGTGATCGCGGCGATCGATGACGCCACGGCCGCGCTGTTCAGCGACGTTGAGGACGATCCGGGCGCGCTAGCCGGCGATCAGCACTGGCCGCCGGCCGACGGTGCGCCGCCGCCGGTGTGTGCTGTGGGCTAAACGCGGGAGGATCGCGCCGGATGCGGGCCGAGGGAGGGATGGGCGTTGGTCGTGATACCGGAACTCGGGCCCGACGGAATGTTGCCACCCGGGCGGTATCGGGTGACGCGAGAACAACTGCGGGCCCGCTTTGTTGACGGCCGGGGCCCCACCCGAGCCGAACTGTGGCGCGACTGGGAGGCGGCGACCAACCTGCTGGCGCGCCATGTCCATGTCAACGCCGCCTGGGTGCACGGCCCGTTCCTGTCGCAGGATACCGACCCGCCCGCGGTGCACTGCGTGTACTGGGCCGAGGATTTGGAACTGGACAAAGCGCACCTCGACGTCGCGGCCGCCAAGTTGCTGCGCGCCTTCTCGCGACCGGGTTATGTTCGTCGCCGTCTCGGCATGAAGGTCGATACTCAGATTGCGGCCTGGCATTGCCAACCAGACCCGCGCAACACCGATGACTACTATGCGCAGTACTGCACGCGCCGCGGCGAGGTCGACGACCTGCTGCAGCGCTTGGCGCTCGGCTCGGCGGGGGCCGCGCTGGCGCGGGCGGATGCGTGGCCGCGGCGCGGCTATGTGGAGGTGATCATCGATGACTACACCTGACGACGAGCTCGATCGGCTGGAGGCGGCGATCCTGGCCGCGATGGATGACCCCGACATCGATGAACAGTTACCGGACTGGACCAACGCCGACGACCTGTCCCGCATCGGTATCGAGGCGTTGATCGATGCCGACCCGTTCGGGCGCACCCTGGCCTCACACGGCAGCATCCGCATCACCGGCGACGGCGTCACCGGCTCGGCAGCCAAGGTCACCGACGTCGCTCGCGTCATGACCGGATTCCAGAGGGTCGCCACAGCGGTCGGCGCCGCACAGACCGGCGACAAGGCGCTGGGCAAACAACCCAACGCCGACGTGCGGCGCCGCACCGACCTGCTGCTGACCGCCGCGCCCGCCGTCGGATCGATCATCTTGACCTTTACCCCGGCCCTGGCCGCGGTCGATGAGACCGGCGACCCCGGAATGTTCGCCGAACTCGAATCCGAGGACCAGATGCTCGACACCGCCGTTGGCGCGGCCATCGATGTGTTCGCCGCCGGCAACGATATCGGCCCCAGCCCCGATGAATCAGCGTTCGTGCACCAGCTCGG
>PPEA01000749.1 GCA_002967005.1 Mycobacterium talmoniae | reverse complement strand
CTCGCCCAGCTGGCCCCGGCCAGCGGGGCACCACGTCGGCGCGACGCCGCAGGCCGCGGCCGCGGTGGTCACCCGGCTGCGGCAGTTGGGGTTTCGCCCGGCCAGCCGGGTCGACGTGATCCGCCGGGCTCCGCTGGGTGATCCCACCATCTACCGCGTGCAAGACACCGAGCTGTGCCTGCGTCGCACCGAGGCGCAGTTGATCGAAGTCGTCCCGGACGGCGACCGATGACCACCTGTCACGACCGGCCGGCCGGCGCTGTTGTGGCAGGGGCGCGGCGGGTGGCGCTGGTCGGCAGCCCGAATGCGGGCAAGACCAGTGTCTTTAATCACCTGACCGGGTTGCGCGCCAAGACCGGCAACTATCCGGGTGTCACCGTGGGACGCAGTGTCGGCACGCTCACCGATGAGAACGTCGCGCTGGCGATCGAGGACCTGCCCGGCACCTACAGCCTGGACCCGATCAGCCCGGACGAGCAGGTGGTGACCGACCTGCTCGCCGGCGACCTCGACGGCGTCGAGCCCCCGGACGCGATCGTGCTGGTCGCCGACGCCACCACCCTGCGCCGCTCGGTGCTGCTGGTGGCGCAGGTGCTGCGCCTGGACCTGCCCTGCCAACTGGTGCTCACCATGACCGACGAGTTGACCGCCCGCGGCGGCCGGCTCGATCTGGAAGCCCTCTCGACCGCGCTGGGCATCCCGGTGACCGCCGTCGTCGCCCACCGCGGCTCCGGGATCGCGAAGCTGCGCGCCCAACTGCGCGCCATCGACTCCTGGCCGCGGCCGCCGGTGCTGCCCCCCGACGACGCCGACCCGTCGACGCCTGGGGCACCTCGGTGCTGGCCGCCGCCGATTACGTAGCCCCGCACCACGACCGACGCACCGGCCGCATCGATGCGGTGGTGCTGCACCCGCTGTGGGGCACCGTCATCTTCTTCGCGGTGATGTTCGGTTTCTTCCAGGTCGTCTTCACCGTCGCCGCGCCGCTGCAGGATTGGGTGGCGCGCGGACTCGGGTGGCTAGGTGAGCAAGTCGCCGGGCACGTCGGCAACCCCGTGCTGCGCGGCCTGATCGGGGACGGCGTGATCGGCGGTGTCGGCACGGTGCTGCAGTTCATCCCGCAGATTGTGCTGCTGTTCTTGCTGATCGCCCTGCTGGAGAACGTGGGCTACATGTCGCGGGCCGCGTTCTTGATGGATGCGGTGATGGCCCGCACCGGTCTGGAAGGCCGCGCCTTCGTGGCGATGCTGTCCTCGTTCGCGTGCGCGGTGCCCGGGATTATGGCGACCCGGACGCTGCCGTCGTCACGCGACCGGATCGCCACCGTGATCAGCGCCCCGCTGATGACGTGTTCGGCACGGCTGCCGGTGTACACCCTGCTGGTCGGGTTGCTGGTGGCGCCGCACACCCGGTGGTGGGGTTTCAGCGCGCAGGGCGTCACCATGTTTCTGCTGTATCTCGGCGGGGGCACCTCGGCGTTGATCGCCGCCTGGGTGTTCAAGTCGACGATCCTGCGCAGCGATCTGCTGCCGTTCACCATGGAGCTGCCGCCGTATCGTTTCCCCTCCCCCACAGCGGTTCTGGTCACGATGTGGAACGCGGCGAAGATCTTCTTGCGGAAGGCCGGCACCGTCATCCTGGCCACCTCGTTGGTGCTGTGGGTGCTGCTGAACCTGCCCACCCGCGCCGCGGAAACCGCGCAGCTGGAGCCGGCCGCGGCGGCGTCCTACGTGATGGACCACAGCTACGCCGCCGACGTCGGTAAGGCGATCGAGCCGGTGTTCGCCCCGCTGGGCTTCGACTGGCGCACCGACGTCGCCCTGGTGGGGTCGTTGTCGGCGCGGGAGGTGTTCGTGTCCACCCTCGGCCAGGTGTCGGCGGCGACCAACCCCGAGGATCCGGGTGCGGCGTTGGCCACCCTGACCGATGAGCATGGCCAGCGGGTGTTCACCGCGCCGACGGTGATCGCGTTGATGGTGTATTTCATGTATGCGCTGCAGTGCATGTCGACGGTCGCGGTGATGCGCCGGGAAACCAACTCGTGGCGGTGGCCCGCGTTCGCGTTTGGCTACATGTTTGCGCTGGCCTGGGTGATGGCGTTCGCCGCCCGGTCGATCGCGATGGGGCTGGGCGCATGATCCCGATGCATGCGGTGGCGACCGGCAACCCGCAGCAACTGCGCTGGGTGATCCCCGCCGAGCACCTGCCGGCCGGTGGCACGGTGCTCCGCGCGCCGGGCCGGCTGGGCGCCTTGCTCGACGGTGCGGTGATCGAGGAACTGGTGGGTGGGCCGTGCGGAGGTGGCGATGACGCTGGCGCCGGGCACAGCTGGCGCGCCCGCGGCGACGAGGTCCGCGCGGCGCTCGGTGACGCCCTGGGGAGTCCGGGTAGCTGGCGGGTCGACGCGTCCGGGTCTGCCGCCGACCTGGCGCAGGTGACCGGGCAGCTGCTGGCCGGACCGATCGGTGCGCTGGCCGCATCCCACGGCGGGTCGATTGAGCTGGTGGCGGTGGACGGCGACCAGGTGCGGGTGCGGATGACCGGCGCCTGCCACGGCTGCCCGGCGGCCGGCTCGACGTTGCACGACAGGCTGCAACGCGACCTGCGCCGCCGCTTCGGCGATCAGGTGTGCGTTGTTGCCGAAAACGGCTCGGCCGCCCTGTCATTGGGCAAAAAGTTGCTGACACTCGTGGTCCGCTGAGACCAGCTTCGCGCCTCATTCGCCGAACGTGCACTGACGGCGGCTTTTCCGGCTAAATCCCGCCCTGGACGCACGTTCGGCGCTGGGGGCGATCCGTCCACCCGTTGCCGAGCGACTAAACATTTGTTTACAATTGTAAACATGCATTCACTCTCCGCCGATGACCGGACCGCGCGGGCGCGGATCCGCGATGAGGCGTTGCGGCTATTCGCCGAGCACGGGCCCGACGGCGTCACCCTGCGCGACATCGCGGCCGCGGCGGGCGTTTCCCCGGCGCTGCTGGTGCGGCACTACGGCTCCAAGGACGGGCTGATCGAGGCGGTGGACAACCACGTCGTCGCCACCTTCGAAGCGCTGCTGACCGAGATGACCCAGCAGACCGGCGCCAACGGGGTGGGCCCGGCCGCGCTGCCCAGCCTGTTGGACGGCTTCGCCGCCCTGCTGCCGCCGGGCTCG
>PPEA01000748.1 GCA_002967005.1 Mycobacterium talmoniae | reverse complement strand
TTGCGCGGCGAGCCCGCCACATGGACCGGCTGGTCGACACCTACAAGCTGGCCGCTGGTGCCCAAGCTGGAGGAACTCGACGGCTTCTGCAGCACCAGCCTGATGATCGACCCGGCCGCCGGGCGGGCGGTGGCGTCGGTCGGCTTCGACGACCGGTCCGCGATGATCGCGTGTCGCGAGGCCGAGCAGGCGATCTGGCCGACGCCGTCAACGACACCGGTGCCGAGGTGCTCGAGGTCGGCGAGTTCGACCTGGCCATCGCGCATTTGAACGCCCCCGAGATGGCCTGATCGGGCGGCCTCGGCGCCCCCGACGGCGGTCAACGCACCCAACCCGGCGTTGCACTTTTCGTTTGAACTGTTATGCCGGGCGGGTTGACCGTCGGGCGCGCTCTGCCAGGATGGAGGGGTGAGCGCGCCCACCTCCGACCTGATTGCCGCCTTGCGCCGCGCGGGTATTGCCGAGGTCGACGACTCGGTCCGGCGCCGCGCGGAGTACTCCACCGATGCGTCGCTGTACCGGGTGCTGCCCACGGTGGTGGTGTTTCCGCGCCACCCCGACGAGATCGCGGCCGTCGTGGAGGTCAGCCGCACCGGCCGGGGTGGCCGCTGACCGCCCGCGGGGCGGGCACCTCGATCGCCGGCAACGCGGTCGGCACCGGGGTGGTGATGGGATTTCTCCCGTCACCTCAACCGGATTCACCGCATCGACCCGGACGCGGCCACCGCGGTGGTGGCGCCCGGGGTGGTGCTCGACGACGTGCAGCGGGCCGCCGCGCCGCACGGGTTGCGGTTCGGGCCCGACCCGTCCACCCACAGCCGCTGCACGATCGGCGGCATGATCGGCAACAACGCCTGCGGCTCCCGCGCCTTGGGCTACGGCCGCACCGCCGACAATGTCGTCGCCCTGGACCTGGTCACCGGCACCGGGGAGGCGCTGCGCACCACCGACCGCGCCTCCCCCACGCTGTCGGCGTTGCAGCGGGTGATCCGGTCGCAATTGGCGGTGATCCGCACCGAATTCGGCCGCTTCGACCGGCAGGTGTCGGGCTACTCGTTAGAGCACCTGCTGCCCGAGTCGGGTTTTGATGTGGCCAAGGCGTTCGTCGGCTCGGAAGGCACCTGGGGGGTGATCCGGGAAGCGACGCTGCGGCTGGTGCGCACCCCGGCGCAGCACGCCCTGCTGGTGTTGGGTTACCCGGATATGGCCACCGCCGCCGACGCCGTCCCCACCCTGCTGGAGCATCGGCCGATCGCGTGCGAGGGCCTGGACGCCCGCATCGTCAACGTGGTCCGCGGCCGCAAGGGGGCGGCGGCGCTACCCCCGCTGCCGGACGGCAACGGTTGGCTGTTCGTCGAATTCGGCGGCGACGAGCCCGGCGAGGTGGTGGCGCGCGCCCAGGCCGCGTTGGGGGTGGCGGCGGCCAAGGACGGCTGGGTGGTGCCCGACGCCACCGCGGCGGCAGCGCTGTGGCGGATCCGGGAGGATGGGGCCGGGCGTGGCCGCCCGCGCCACCGACCCACCCGGGTTGTCGGGCTGGGAGGATGCCGCCGTCCCACCCGAGCACTTGGGCGAGTACCTGCGCGCGTTCGAAGCGCTGATGGCCGACCGCGGGCTGACCGGGGTGCCCTACGGCCACTTCGGCGACGGCTGCGTGCACATCCGCATCGACTTCCCGCTGCACCGGCCCGAGGGCCGGCGCATCTTCCGTGAGTTCCTCACCGACGCCGCGCAATTGGTGGCCGGCTACGGCGGGTCGATGTCCGGGGAGCACGGCGACGGCCGGGCCCGCGGTGCGTTGTTGCCGTTGATGTACTCCGCGGCGGCGATCGACGCCTTCGCCGCGGTCAAGGGCGTGTTCGATCCCGACGAGGTGCTGAACCCGGGGGTGATCGTGCGGCCCCGCCCACCCGACGCGGACCTGCGCGAGGTGGCCGCGCGCCGCTGCGGGCCGGGCTAGGCTTCGGCTATCACCAGGACCGGCGGCGACTTTTCGGCCGCCGTACGACCGCTGCACCGGGGTCGGCAAATGCCGGGTGGCCGACGGCGCCGGCGTGATGTGCCCGTCGTATCGGGCCACCCGCGACGAAAAGGACTCCACCCGGGGGCGGGCGCGGGTGTTGCAGGAACTGGCCAACGGCTCGGCGGTGCGCGGCTGGCGGGCACCGGAGGTGGCCGAATCGCTGGATTTGTGCCTGTCCTGCAAGGCGTGTTCGTCGGAATGCCCGACCGGGGTGGATATGGCCACCTATAAGGCCGAGGTGCTCTACCAGCGTTACCGCCACCGGCCGCGGCCGCCCGCGCACTACTCGCTGGGCTGGTTGCCGCGTTGGGCGCGGCTGGCGTCGCTGGCGCCGCAGGCGGTGAACCGGCTGGCCGCCGGGCGGTTGGCGCCGCTGGGTAAGCGGCTGGCCGGGGTGGACGAGCGCCGCGCGCTGCCGGCGTTCGCGTCGCGCACGTTTCGCCGCTGGTTCGCCGATCACCCGGTCGCGACGGGGATCCGGTGCTGCTGTGGGTGGACACCTTCACCAACCACTTCACCCCGCAGGTCGGCATCGCCGCGGTCGCGGTGTTGGAAGCGGCCGGCTATTCGGTGCGGATCCCCGACCGGCGGCTGTGCTGCGGGCTGACCTGGATCTCCACCGGGCAGCTGGACACCGCGCGAAAACAGTTGCACCGCAGCGTCGACACGTTGGCCGAACCCGCTGCGGCGGGGGTTCCGGTCGTCGGGCTGGAGCCGTCGTGCACCGCCGCCTTGCGCAGCGACGCGGTCGACCTGCTCGGCGCCGACGAGCGCGTCACCGCGGTCTCGGGTGCGGTGCGGACCCTGGCCGAACTGTTGGGCAGCACCGACGGCTGGGCGCCGCCGGATCTGTCCGGCACCGTCGCCGTCGTGCAACCGCACTGCCACCAGCACGCTGTGCTCGGCTTCGACGCGGATCGGGCCCTGCTGCGGGCCGCCGGTGTGCAGACCCACATCGTGGACGGATGCTGCGGCCTGGCCGGCAATTTCGGCGCCGAACGCGGCCACTACGACGTCAGCGTCGCGGTCGCCGAAAACGATCTGCTGCCCGCGGTGCGCGGCCATCCGGACGCCACCGTGCTCACCGACGGCTTCTCCTGCCGCACCCAACTCGACCAGCTCGCGCACCGGGGCGGGGTGCACCCGGCCGAACTGCTGGCCGCCGG
>PPEA01000747.1 GCA_002967005.1 Mycobacterium talmoniae | reverse complement strand
GCAACGCCGTTCGCGCCCTTCACATTGCCGCGCTGGATGTGGGTGATGCCGACCGCCAGCTGGGCCAGGCCCTGCCACAGGTCGCGCTCGGAAGAAGGCCCGTTCTTCCACGCCGCCTCCAGCACCTCGTGTGCGTTGAACGCCAACCCCCGGTCCAGCAGGTCCTGGGCGTAGGCCAGGGTTTCGGCCGGCGGCAGCCGCAGGTCGTCGGGGATGCGGGGCACCCCGGCGCTGCCCCGCGGCAGCGGGCGGCCCAGCGCGTCCCGCGGGCGCGCGCTGCGCGGGCGGCCCGATTCGTCGCGATCACGCTCGGCCATCCGCCCATCATGGCTCACAGCCGGTCGCGGAATCCCTCGACCAGGGCCAGCAACCGCGCGTAATGCGAGCCGGGCCAGTAGATCCGCCCGCAGTCCGCGCAGCGGCTGAACTGGTGGTAGTAGCGCCGGGTCAGCGGCTCCAAGACGTCGGCGACCTCGGCCTTGGTCACCGCGGCCAACACGCCGTTGCAGCGCACGCACCGGGTCAACGGCGCCAGCCGCTGGGCCAGGTCCAGCCGCCGCAGGATCTCCAGGGTCTGCTCATCGGGCTGGTCGGCGCGCACGAACAGGCCGTGGGTGATCGCGCGCCGCTTCAGCAGGCCCCGGTCTCGGGTCAGCAGGATCCGCTGCTGAGAAAGGCTGATCTCGGCGAGAGCGGCGTCGTCGGCGTCGTGCGACCACCACACGTCGAACCCCAGCATCCGCAGCAGCCGCGCCAGCCGACCGAGGTTGACGTCGACGACGAACCGCGGGTCGCGCAGCGGCACCGGCCGCAGCCGGGCGGTGGCCGCGATGTCGAGCGCCTCGAACATCGGGTAGGCGGCGATGCGGTCGCCGACGGCGGGCCGGTGACCGAACCCGCGCGGCACCCCGTTGACGACGATGAGGTCGATCTCGGTGTGCGGGATGCCCATCGCCTCCAGCACATCCTTGACGGTCTGGTGGTCGCGAAATGGGCGGCGCACCGTCGCCCCGCGGGCGTCGGCGCCCAGGAAGTCGTTGAGCTCGGCGTATGCCCGGACCTCCACGTAGCCGGCCATCCCCCATGGTGGCACGGGGAATAGCTCAAGACGCGACGATGTTCGAGACAAACATGCCCAAAGCCTTCACCGAAACCGAACGTCAGCAATTTCTCGCCGATAAGCACGTCGCGGTGCTGTCGGTGGCCGCCGAGAACGGCCGGCCCCCGGCCAGCGTCCCGATCTGGTACGACTACACCCCCGGCGGCGACATCCGGATCAACACCGGCGCCGGGAACCGCAAGGCCAAACTCATCGAGCGGGCCGGCGCGGTGACCCTGGTTGTGCAGCGCGAGGAACTGCCGTACCAGTACGTGATCGTGGAGGGCACCGTCGTCGACGCGGCCTCACCGGCGCCGGCCGAACTCCGCGAGGCCGTCGCCGTCCGCTACCTCGGCGAGCAGGGTGGGCGCGAGTTCGCCCGGCAGATGGACGGCACCGCCAGCGTGCTGTTCACCATCCGGCCCGACCGCTGGTTCACCGCCGATTTCTCCGACGACCTGTGAGCGCCGGGCCGTCACCGCGATGACGGCCGCGCCCACCAGGATGACCGCATAGACCACCAGGTACAGGTTGGCCACCACCAGCTTGGGTAGCCAGGTCGGCGGGAACAGGTACAACCCCAGCCGCGGGGTGCGGTCATAGGGGTAGGTGTGCGGCCAGGTGCCCATCACCACGAACACCGCGGCGACACCCAGCCACCACCACCGGGCGTGCAATGCCCGGTGCACCAGGTAGACCATCAGCGGCACGAACCACACCCAGTGGTGCATCCACGAAAACGGCGACACCGCAGTGGATCCCAGGCCGACGACGGTCACCGCCAGCAGCCGCTCCCCGCCGCGGTACAGCGCCACCGCGATGCCGAGTGCGACGACGGTGACGGCCAGCGCCGCCACCGGCCACCACCACGCCGGCGGGGTGCCGCCGGCCAGCCGGGCCAGCGCGCCGCGCAGCGACTGGTTGGACAGGTGGGTGGTGCGCGCGATCCGGGTCGAGTCGAAAAACGTCCCGGTCCAGAACTTCCACGAATCCCGCGGCAGCACCGCGAAACCCAGCCCGATCGTCGCGGCGACGGTGCCGACCGCCACCGCCGCGGCCCGCCACCGGCGCAGCGCCAGGTAGTACAGCAAAAAGTAGGCCGGGGTCAGCTTGATGCCGGCCGCCAGCCCCACCCCGACGCCGGCCAGCCGGCTGGTGTGCGGCTGCCCGGTGTCCCACAGCACCAGCAACAGCAGCACCAGATTGATCTGGCCCCAAAACAGGGTGCTGCGCACCGGGTCGAGGAACAGGCAGATCAGCGCCAGCAGCACCGAGACCCCGACCACGCCCCGGCTGATCCGGTAGCCCAGCAGCTGCCAGCACCGCAGCACCGCGGCGACCAGCAGCGCGACGTTGATGCCCATCCAGACGTATTTCTCCGAGCCGTGCGGCAGCAGCTGCATCGGCAGGAACGTCAGCGCCGCGAACGGGGTGTAGATGTAGTACAGGTGCCCGACCAGCGGCCCGTCGTACAGCGATCCGCCGGCCCGAAACACCTGCTCGGCGCCGACCCGGTACACCTCGAGGTCGATGCCGCCGGCGAACAGCCCGACCCATTTTTTCCACAGCGGGACCGTGGTCACCAGCAGGGTCACCGACGCCGCGGCCCACGCGGCCAGCACCAGCAGCGCCGGTCGTCGCACCACCAGCGTGCGGTTCGCGCCGCCCATCGTGTGCCCCCCGCTAGGTCGACAGACAGTACTTCGGTGGCGCTTGGTGGCAGGTGCAGGATTCGAACCTGCGTAGGCGTAAGCCGACGGATTTACAGTCCGCTACATGGTGTTTCTGGCTATGCCGCCGTGTTCCGCGCACCCACCGTGACCAGAGCTTATTGGTTCAGACTGTCCCACCGCAAACCGGGTTGTGCCGCACGAGTTGTGACAACTCCGTGACAATTTTCGTTCCCGGCACCGAGCCAGCTCCGGGCGCGACGGGTCGCTTCCACCGCGACCGGGGGGTGACAACGACGCGCGTCTAACCGCCGGCCGGCGGTCTCGGCATCACCTTCGGAACGTCGCCGTACTCGGGATCGGGCTTGCGCGCTCGACGGGGGCCCTCGGCCGGCGACTGGTACCGCTGGCGGTACCGGCATCACGCCTTCGGGTGCGCTGGCTGCCGCGGCGGTGGTGACGC
>PPEA01000746.1 GCA_002967005.1 Mycobacterium talmoniae | reverse complement strand
CACCGAGTCGGCGGCGCACACACAGAACAAGATCGGGCAGCTAACCTGCGCGGCCAACCGGCCCGGTCGGTAGGGCAGCAGTTTCAGGGCGAACCGGGCGGCCACCGCATTGGGCACGCCACCGCCCTCGGGCTGCAACGCCAGGTAGCCGGGGTAGGCGTCCGGGGTGGTCATCAGCGCGACCTCGCCGGGTCTGCCGGCCACCGGCACCATCACCGGGGACCAGCCGAGTCGGGCCGCGACCACATCCCGGAGCGCGAGCGTCATGATGCGCGCCATGACGCCGGGTTTGATCACCAGTGACGAGGCGATCCCGTCGGTGAACGGGCATTGGGAGACCACCGCCGCGATTCCCGGCACCCGGGCCGCGGTCGCGATCACATGCCCGCCCGCGAACGAGGTGCCCCACAACGCGATCCGGTCAGGGTCGACACCGGCCACGGTGCGGGCGTAGCCGACGGCGGCCGCCCAGTCGGCGAGCTGCTTGTTGTTGTCGAGGACCTGACGCGGCTGGCCCTCGCTGTCGCCGAAGTTGCGGTAGTCGAACACCAGGCAGGCGTAGCCGGCCGCGCAGAATCGTTCGGCGTAGGCATCCAGCCGCATGGTGCGCACCCCGCCCAGGCCGTGCGCCATCACCAGCAGCGGTGCGTCGCCGTCGCCGTCGGGCCGATACAACCAGGCGCTAATCCGGTCGTTACCGGAGGTGAACTGGACGTCCTCGCGAGGAGCCATGGCACAAAGGTATTACGCTCCGAGGCAGGTCCGCGGGAAGGAGGTCGATGAAATCCGACCTGCTATCCCGGCGCGACCTGGATTTCTTGTTGTTCGAATGGTTGCGGGTCGACGAGCTGACCCAGCGGGCGCGGTTCGTCGAACACTCCCGGGAAACCTTCGCCGACGTCCTGGACCTGTTCGAGCAGCTGGCCACCCGGTACTTCGCGCCGCACAACAAGAAGAGCGACGCGTGCGAGCCCAGCTTCGACGGCACGTCGGTCACCGTCATCGGCGAGGTCAAGGAGGCGTTGGACGCGGTCGCCCGGGCCGGTGTGCTCGGCATGACGATGGACTACGAGCTGGGCGGCGCCCAGCTGCCGGTGACCGTCGGGCAGGCCGGCACCGCCTGGCTGTCGGCCGCCAATGTCAGCACCGCCGGCTACCTGATGCTGACGGCGGGCAATGCGAATCTGTTGGCCACCTTCGGCGCCCCCGACCAGATCGACGCCTACGTCCGGCCGATGCTGGCCGGCCGGTTCTCCGGGACGATGTGTCTGTCGGAAACCCAGGCGGGTTCCTCGTTGGCCGACATCACCACCCGCGCCGAGCCCCGCCCGGACGGCAGCTACCGGCTGTTCGGGTCGAAGATGTGGATCTCCGGCGGCGACCACGAACTCACCGACAACATCGTGCATCTGGTGCTGGCCAAGATCCCGGGCGGCCCGCCGGGCACCAAGGGGATCTCGCTGTTCATCGTGCCGAAATTCCTGGTCGGGCCGGACGGGTCGCTCGGCGAGCGCAACGACGTGGTGCTGGCCGGGCTCAACCACAAGATGGGATTCCGGGGCATCACCAACACCGTGCTGAACTTCGGGGAGGGCGGATTCCGGCCGGGCGGTGAACCCGGCGCGGTCGGCTACCTGGTCGGCGAACCGCACCGCGGCCTGACCTACATGTTCCACATGATGAACGAGGCCCGGCTGGGCGTGGGGATGGGCGCGGTGGCGCTCGGCTACACCGGCTACCTCAAGTCACTGGAGTATGCCCGGCAACGCCCCCAAGGCCGCCCGGTCACCGCCAAGGATGCCTCGACCGGTCAGGTGCCGATTATCGACCACCCCGACGTGAAGCGAATGTTGTTGGCGCAGAAGGCCTACGTCGAAGGCGCGCTGGCGCTGCTGCTGTACTGTGCCCGGCTGGTCGACGTGCAACACAGCCCGACCAGCGATGAGGAGCGGGACTCCGCGGCGTCGCTGCTGGACATTTTGACTCCGGTCGCCAAAAGCTGGCCGTCACAGTGGTGCCTGGTGGCCAACGACCTGGCCATCCAGGTGCACGGCGGGTACGGCTATACCCGCGAATACGACGTCGAGCAGCACTACCGGGACAACCGGCTCAACCCTATCCACGAGGGCACCCACGGGATTCAAAGCCTCGACTTGTTGGGCCGCAAGGTGGTTCAGCGTGGCGGCGCCAATCTGGCGGCGCTGGGCGCGGCGATCGCGGCCACCGTGTCGTCGGCCACCGCGATCGGCGGCGACCCGGCGCAGCTGGCCGCCCAGCTGGACACCTCCTGGCAGCGGCTGGTCGAGGTGACCGCGGCGATGTTCTCCTCGGGGGATATCGAGGCCGCACTCGCCAACAGCGTGATCTATCTGGAGGCATTCGGCCACCACGTCATCGCGTGGATGTGGCTGGAACAGCTGCTCGCCGCCCACGGCAAGGCCGGGGATTTCTACGACGGCAAACGCCAGGCCGCTCGCTTCTTCTTCGGGTATGAATTGCCGAAGACCGCACCGCAGCTGGACCTGCTGGCTCGGCTGGATCGGACCACGCTGGAGATGCACACCGGCTGGTTTTGACCCGGGCGGAACCGGACCACCTGAGGCTTTACAAAACTGCGCCGAAGTGTCACGCTGTTGCGGTGCCGCGCTCACGCTCGTTCGTGGCGGCGTCCGCCGGTGCGGTCGCCGCTCCCGCCCACGGTGGACGCGCCGTGGTGATCACCGAGGCGTCGTCGTCGATCGGCCGGGCGACCGCGGCTCGGGTGGCCCGGGGCGGCGATCTGGTCGTGCTGGGCAGCAGCGGTGACAGATGCGAGCGGTTCGCCGCCGGGCTGCGGGCGCGCGGCGCCGCGGTGTTCGCCGCGCCGCTGGATCTGGCCGACCCCGCCTCCATCGATCGGTTCGTTGACGCCGCGCACTATCTGGTCGGGCAGATCGACGTCATGGTCACCGACGTCACCCCGTTGGTGGCGACGGCCGGACCCTGCGCGATCGGCGCCCAGCACCTGGCGACCCGACTCGTTCCGCCGATGCTCGAGCGCGGGTCCGGCGATGTGGTGCTGGTCAGCGCGACGCCGCTGGCCCGAACCGGTCAACGGCACCTCGAGGCCTGGCTGGCGGGGCTCGACGCCGAGTTCGTCGGAACCGGGGTGCGGGTGTCGATCGTCCGGACGGCCCCGGCCGGCGGCCCCCTGGCGCCCGGCGCCGTGGGCCACTACGTCGCCGCGCTGGTGGAGCCGAC
>PPEA01000745.1 GCA_002967005.1 Mycobacterium talmoniae | reverse complement strand
TCGCGCAACGCGGTCAGCGCCGCGGTGGCGTCCGACACCAGCTGCGCGGGACCCCCCAGCGTCGACAGGACGGCGTGGGTGGCCAACGCGTCCTGCAGCCTGGCCCGGGCCGCCGGCCCCCAATGCGCGGGCACGGCGAGGGCCAGTTGCGCGGTGGTGGCGTCGGCGCCGGTGGCGTTGACCATCGCGTCGATGGCCTCCACCAACAGCAGGCTGGGATCGTGCACGGATCCGTCGGAGGCGGCCAACGGAACTGGGTCGCCGACCCGTTGGACGAAACCAGTGACCACCGGGCCTGATTCGGTCAGGGCCGGATTCTGTTCGGGTGCACCGATTTCGGGGTCGCGATGGGGAAACAG
Organism: Mycobacterium talmoniae; assembly: GCA_002967005.1. GTDB lineage: Bacteria > Actinomycetota > Actinomycetes > Mycobacteriales > Mycobacteriaceae > Mycobacterium > Mycobacterium talmoniae. Next base: position 2,886 of record PPEA01000745.1, on the reverse strand, counting down.
GGTCAACATCGAGCGGCGCGTGACCGGTGACTCTCCGACGCGCACCGCGACGAGGTTGGTGTTCCCAATCGACAACCCCAACGGGTCATACATATATCGCAACCTTGGGTCGACAATGGCTGGGGCGCGGTCAACGATAGCGGGAATGGCGGTGCGCCAACATTGGCCGTGCCATGTTGAAACCGGGTCGTTATCGTTTGGACGCAAAGCGGGCGCACAGGTATTTGCGGGACAGGCGATTTGGCTCAGTGAGCTGCGCCGACGCGCCGCGGAGCATCCGCTGCGACCGTGACCGTCGCGATCACCGGTCGGTGCGGATGCACCGTCACATCGGCGCGGGCGCGCACCGGTGCCGCCGGCAGCAGGTCCACCCGCGCCGACTGGGTCATGGTCGCCAGGGCTAGGGTCGCCTCGAGTTGGGCCAGTCCGGCGCCCACACAGATCCGCCGACCACCACCGAACGGCAGGAAGGCGTAGCGCGGCCGGTTGTCCGCGTTCTCGGGCAGGAACCGGCGCGGGTCGAATCCCTCTGGGTTGGGCCAGAATTCGCTGTTACGGTGCAACAGGTAGGGCGAAATGACCACTGTGTCACCGGCGGCGACGCGTACGCCCGCGATGGTGTCGGCGACGACGGCATCGCGTTCGATGGTCCACGCCGGTGGGTAAAGCCGCATCGTTTCCGAGACCACCGCCTGCGTCCACGGCAACCCCTCCAGGTCGGCGGCCGTGGCGTCGCGCTCCCCCAGCACGTCGGCGACCTCGGCGGCCAACCGATCCCACGCCGCCGGGTACCGCGACAGCAGGGTCACCGCCCAGGTCAATGTGTTGGCGGTGGTCTCGTGGCCGGCCAGCACCAGGGTCATCACCTCGTCGTGAACCTCGTCGCGACTTAGCGGTTGCTCCCCCGCGCCGGCGGCCAGCAGCAGATCCAGCAGGTCGTTGGGCTCGCGGTGTGGCGCCGCGATTCGGGCATCGATAATCCTGGCGACCAGGGTCTCCAGTGTCGTTGCGGCCCGGCCCAACCCGGGGACGAGGTGGGTGACCACCGCCCGGGTGCGCTGCACCGAACCGAGATTCGGCAGCAGTGAGGCGGCGATCGCCGCACGTTGCAGTCGGGTGACCGCGCGGCCGACCGATTCGGCGTCGGCAGCAAGGTCGGCGCCGAACAGCACCCGGCCGATGACGTCCATCGTGAGCGTCCGCATCTCGGCGCCGACATCGATGCTGCACCCCGGCGTCCAGCGGCCGATGCGTCTGCGCGCCGCCGCGACGATGGCCGGCGCGAAGGACTGCACGTGGCGATGGTTGAACACCGGCTGAATCAGCCGGCGGTGGCGCTGCCAGGTGGCGCCCTCGCTGGTCAGCAGGCCGTCACCGAGGAAAGCCTTGAGCGGTCGGTAGGTAAACGCCTTGACGTAACGGTCCTGGTGCGCGACCAGCACATGCTCGGCGTGTTCGGGCCGGCTGAGCAGGAAGAACGTGTGTTTAGGGGTGAGCGGGATGCGCACCGCGTCACCGTAGTCGCGGTGCACCGCCGCATACCCGGCCAACGGGTCGCGCAGCATCTGCCCCCAGTACCGCAGTGACCGAGGGCCGGAGGGTCCAGGCGCGCCTGATCCGCCACCCATTCCGCCATGCTACGCGCGGGGGCCGCCCGGCCAGGCGCTCTCGCCGAGTGTGCACTGACAGCGGAGTTTTCGGTGATTTTCCGCCGTGGCCGCACGCTCGGCGCATCGTCACTGCCGGGCACGCAAGATTAGCCGGTACACGATGAAGCTCGGCGTGCCCACTACCGCCGTCAACTCGGGGAACCGCTCGACCGCTGCCGGGGTGGGTTGCGGTTCGGCGACGCGCTCCACGACAAACCCGGCGTCGGCGAAGGCGTCGACGACGGCCGCGAGTGGCCGCCGCCAGAAATGCTGGGTGACTTCGACACCGGCTTTGCACCAGGTGTCGCTGGCCAGTTCGGTATCGAAGTACCCGCCGTGCTGGCTCGGTAGCGGCGGGGCGAACGGGTGGTCGACGGACAGCACCACCCAGCTGTGGGGCCGCAGCAGCGCGGCGAAGGACCGCAGCGGCACATCCCAGTCGCGCAGGTAGTGCAGGGCCAGCGAACAGGTGATGCCGTCGAAGGTGCCCGCGGGCAGCGGCAGCGGCTGCGAGAAGTCCGCCACCGCGAACGTGGCCCGCCCGCTGCACCGCTGGGCGGCCTGCTCCACCATCGCGGGGCTCAGGTCGATCCCGGTCACCTGGGCGCCCTCGTCGAGCAGCCACTCGCATTGGGCACCGGATCCGCAGCCGGCGTCCAGAATGTTCTTCCCGGCCAGCGGGCGCGGAATGAGCGCCCGTAACGCCGGCCGCTCCAACAGCCCGTTGAACGGACCGGTGTCGGTGGTCGCGCTCCACACCGGGGCGAGCCGGTCGTAGGCGTCCCGGGTGAGCCGCCGATGCTCGGCGGGGTCGGTCGGTTTCCGGTTAGCGGCCATTGCCCGAGCGTGCCACGAGCGCTCTGGGATCCGCGAACTCACACCACGGTGAGCGGCAGCGACTTGCGTGGCTGGAAGACGAACGTCGACCCGGCGCTGACCTTGGCCACCGACACTTCGGGCAATTCTTTTGCGGCGGTGTCGGATTCGACCAGCTCGACGGTCCAGTCGGTGTCGGTGCCGGCGACCTGGACCTGCAGGTACGGGTCCACGGCGGCGGCGATCGCCTGCAGCGGCGCGACGGAGTCCGGTGTGCACAGCGCCAGCCAGGCGCCGTCGTCGTGCGCCGGGGACCGGTGCACCTGCACCCGGTTGCCGTCGATGTCGGCCCGCACATAACCGGCGGGGTTAAGCAGCGGGTGCAGCTCGAAGGTGCGCAACGCCCCGGCGGCACCCGCGG
>PPEA01000744.1 GCA_002967005.1 Mycobacterium talmoniae | reverse complement strand
GGGTGGCCGTCCAGGCCCGCGGCTGCACCTGGGTCTCGGGGGGCGGCACCGGGCGGGTCTCCAGCGGCTCGGCGAACCGCCGCTCGGTGCGGAACCCGCCGAAGGACCGGGTCTCGGGCTCACCACCGCCGTCGGGTGGACCGAACGATTGTGTCTCGGGAGCCGGTTCGCCGTGTTCGTACGGCGGGAACTCCGTGGTCGGGTGGTCAGTGACGTTGCGGCCTCGAGCAGCATCGCCGCCATGCGGCGGATTGACAGACACCTGCACTCCCCTTGTGTTCGGTTCGCTTGGCTAATGCTCCGCACAGAATGCTTGTTAACGAAGAGTAGCGCAGCACGCCCGCGCGCCGCCGGGCCGCAGGTCAGCCCACTCCGGCGTAGGAGTGCAGTCCGACGGTCACCAGGTTGACGAAAAACAGGTTGAACACCATCGCGACGAACCCGACCACGTTGATCCAAGCCGCTTTGCTGTCCCGCCAGCCGGCCGTCGACCGGGCGTGCAGGTAGGCGGCGTAAACCACCCAGGCCACGAACGACACCGTCTCCTTGGGGTCCCAGCCCCAGTACCGGCCCCACGCCTCCTCGGCCCAGATCGCGCCGAAGATCACCCCGAACCCGAACACCGGGAACGCGAAGATGGTGGTCCGGTAGGCGATCCGGTCCAGCGTCTGGGCGTCGGGCAGCCGCTGCACGACGCGCGCCAGCACACCGGGGCGCTCCGGGTCGCTCAGCGGCGACGTTTTCAGCAAAAACAGCAGGCTGGCCACCCCGGCGACCAGGAACACCCCCGACCCGAGGCTGACCACCGAAACGTGGATCGGCAGCCAGTAGGACTGCAGCGCCGGCATCACCGGGGCCGCGGTGGCGTACAGCCAGCGCCCCGAGATCGACAGCAGGATCAGCACCGGCAGCAGCACGAACACCCACAGCGCCCGGTGCTGCGGGCGGCGCAGCACCACCGCGGCGGCCACCAGCCCGCTCAAACAGGTCAGGTTGATGAACTCGTACATGTTGCCCCAGGGCGGGCGCAGCGTGGCCAGCCCGCGCAGCACCACGCAACCCACCAGCAGCGCGATGCCCAGGTAGACCAACGCCAGCCCGCCCGGCCCACCCGTTCGTCCAGGGATCGGGTCGAGGTGTCGAGCACCACCCCGGGGGTGGCGCTGTCGGCGGTCACCGACCCGGCGGCGACCAGCTCACGGGGCTCGACCCGGCCGCGGGTGTAGGCGAGTTCGACGGCCAGCAGCAGCAGCGCGATGACCAGCACCACCAGCGAGGAGGTGTACGCCCAGTCCGAATAGCGGGCCAGTGCGGCGTCGACGTGCAGGGTGTTCATGTTCTCGGGCCTTCCTTACCGGCCGTCACGACGGGCTGCGTCGTGGTGTCGAGTCCGGCCAGCAGCCGGGTGGTCAGCCGTTCGAACTCGTCACCCCATCCGGAGTTGTCGGTGCGGGCCAGCCCACCCAGCTCGACGTTCACCGTACCCGGGGTCGCCGGGGTGATCCGTGCCCACACCCGTCGGCGCCGCACCACCAGCGACACCAGCAGCCCGGCCATCATCGTCATCGCGCTGACCAGCACCCACAGCTGGCCGGGGTCGTGCGACACCTGCAGGTTGATGAACGGCACCGCGCCGTCGAACCGCACCACGGTGCCGTCGTCGAGTCTGACCTGCTGGCCGGCGGTCAGGTTGGTGCGTTTGACCTTGGTCAGCCGGCCCTGCTCCTTGAGCCGGGGATCGAGGTTGAACAGCGACTGGGGCCGGCCGGTGTCGAGCCCGGCGTCGCCGCGGTAGATGTCGATGGCCACCGCGGGGTCGTTGAGGGCGGGGAAGCTGGACGACAGCAGGGTGCCGTCGAGCTGCTTGGTCGGCGCGAACAGGCCCTCGATCGCGATCTGGTGCTGGCGGCGCTCGCGCGGGTCGGGGTACATGCCGGCCGGCGGGTCGATTCGCACCGCCCCCGACGACAGCAGGGTCAGCGGGCTGTCGGGGCGCCACTGCACGGTTGCGGTGCGGGTCTGCCCGCCCGGGAAGGTGACGGTGAACGTCGGCGCGTAGCCGTGGCCCTGCAGGTACACCCGGTCGCCGCCGAGCCGCAGCGGGTGGTTGACCTCCAGCGGGTAGGGCCGCCACTGGCCGCTGGTCAGGTCGGCGCCGGCCTGGTAGTCGATGTCGGCGGCATAGGAGGTGGCCTGCCCGGACGGCAGGTAGTGCGCGTCGAAGCCGTTGACTCGGATGCACATCGGGTGCAGGGCGGTGCCGTCGACCAGGTTGCCGGCCCGGAACGAGTCGAACGCGGCCGGCGACGCCGAGCAGAAGCCGGGGCCGCCGTCGGCGATCACGATGACGTTGCCCTCGTAGCCGAACATCTTGCCGGCCGCGACCGCGAGCAGCAGGCCCAGCAGCGCGAAGTGGAACACCAGGTTGCCGAATTCGCGTAGGTAGCCCTTCTCGGCCACCGACGGCGCGACCGTGGCCCGCGGGGTGGTGCTGGTGCTGGCCTACTGCCTGGGGTTGGGCATTCCGTTCGTGGTGCTGGCGTTCGGGTCGGCCTCGGCGGTGGCCGGGCTGTCCTGGCTGCGCCGGCACACCCGGGCCATCCAGATCCTCGGCGGGGTGCTGCTGATCGCGGTCGGGGTCGCGCTGCTCACCGGGGCGTGGGGGCAGTTCGTGTCCTGGGTGCGCGACGCCGTCGTCTCCGACGTCAGGTTGCCGATCTGATGGTCACCCCACCGCCGCGAGCAGGCCTACCCCTGGCCACGACTGTGCGGTTTGATCCGCGACAGGCCGGGGTGGGCGGATGAAACCGCACAGTCGGCGCGCCATGGTGGGGCTCGCCGTAATCCGCAACACCTGGCGCAGCTTGACGTCGATGGGCACCGCGCTGGTGCTGCTGTTCCTGCTGGCGTTGGGCGCGGTGCCCGGCGCGCTGCTGCCGCAACGCAACCTCAACGCCAGCAAGGTCGACGAATACCTGGTGCAGCATCCGGTGCTCGGGCCGTGGCTGGATCGGGTGCAGGCGTTCGACGTGTTCTCCAGCTTCTGGTTCACCGCCATCTACGTGCTGCTGTTCGTGTCGCTGGTGGGCTGCCTGACCCCGCGCACCCTCGAGCACCTGCGCAGCCTGCGCGCCACCCCGGTGCCCGCCCCGCGCAACCTGGCCCGGCTGCCCAAACACGCCACCGCCCAGCTCCCCGGTGAGCCGGCGGCCACCGCGAAGCCCTGGCCGGGCGCGCGCCGGCTG
>PPEA01000743.1 GCA_002967005.1 Mycobacterium talmoniae | reverse complement strand
TTGATCCGGGACGCTAATAACTATGAGCAGCAAGAAGCCGCGTCGCAGACGGCCCTGAGCAGCTAAGGAGTTATCGCATGAGCATCAACTACCAGTTCGGGGATGTCGACGCGCATGGTGCGTTGATCAAGGCCCAAGCCGCCTCCCTGGAGGCTGAGCATCAGGCGATCATTGCCGATGTGTTGGCTGCCGGTGACTTTTGGGGTGGGTCGGGGTCGGTGGCCTGCCAGGAGTTCATCACCCAGTTGGGCCGCAACTTCCAGGTGATTTATGAGCAGGCGGCCACGCACGGCAATAAGGTGCAGACCGCCGGCGGCAACATGGCCTCCACCGACGGCGCCGTCAGCGCCAGCTGGGCCTAACACCACCGCTGCACGCGCGCCGAGTATGAACCGGAAGCGGGATTTCCCGCGCCGGTTTCACGCTCGGCGTTCGTCGTCTCAGCGTGCGGCAGCCACTGCCGCGCAAGCGCCCATCACCGTCATGCTGGCGTACGTCGAGGCGTTCGCCAAGTGTTGGTCGACCACCTCATAGGTCGGTATCGCGAACACAAACGCGTTGCGGTACTGCGCGGCCAGGTCGGCGAAATCCTGCAGGATGGGGTTGTCCGAGCGCAGGCCCAACTGCTGCATCTTCTTGGAATAGCTGTTCATCACCATCCCGACGGCCGAGTTGACGGCCTTTTGTTGCGGGTTCCAGAAGGTGGCCGGGACGTTGGGGTCCAGCTGCTGCCATTCGGCGGTGTCCGCCGCGAACTTGTCGGTGACCGACTTCCAGTCTGCGCACACGTCATTGGGTTGCGGCAGGAAGGGCACCGGATTGTTGGGATTGCCCACCGGGGCGGTCTGGTTCGGTGCGGGTGCGGGCTCCACCAACGGCCCGCGCACCGCCGCCGGGCCGTCGGTAATCGCGTTGCAGACCTCGGCCAGCGTCGCCGCGGCGCTGTTCGCGGTCGCCACCAGGTTGCCGTCCTTGGGCGTGTAGTTCTGCACGCGCTGACCGTAGGCCCGCGCGTAGGCAATGAACTGCTCGTAGAGTTCGCGCATCACGCGATGCGGCGTCAACTTGACCAATCCGACGGTTTGCGCGGCCGTGGTGCGCAACACTTGTGCGGCAGCCATATTCAGCTTGCGCTGCTCATCGTCCCACGCCGACGCCGGGATCGACTGATCCCGCTCGTTCCATTTGCCGCCGCCGATCGCGGCCAGGGTGCCCGCCAGGTTGCTGTCGATTCCGGTCCACGCGGTGCAGCTGGGGTCTTCGGTGATGACCCGGACCGGCCCGGTGTCCTGCGCGCTGGCGATGCCGGCGGTGTCGGCTGCGGAGCTGGGGGTAGACGGCGCTAGCCCGGCTGAATCCTTTGCAGTATCACCGCCGAACAACACCACGGCCACCAAGACGATCGCCACGACCGCTAAGACGATGACGGCGCCCAAACCCCATTTCAGGCTGTTGTTTGGTTTCGACTCGTCGATGTCGTCGTCATCGTCGTCGTCGTCATCGTCGGTGTCGTAGCTCACAACACCAAAGCTTAGAGCACGAAGTGCCCACCCCGGCGACGGACGGACGAATGCACTGCACCGGCAGCTCCCGTCGGGATTAAACGGCTTGGGCCGCTATGAGGTTTCGGTGCTCGGCTAGCTCTGCCGCACCGGGGCGAACCGCTTGTCGGTGTAGTGCCGCAAGTTGGTCAGAAACCGGCGGAAAGCCAGGTTCAACAGTGGTGAAACGATCGGCATCACCAGCCGCGCCGGGCCGGCCGGTTTCTGCGCCAGCGTCCAGGTCAGCCGACAACCGGTCGGGGTGGGCTCCACCCGATAATCCTCGGCGAATGCGGCCACTGCCTTGGACGAACATTCGTTGAACCGAAAAGCCATGCGGCTAAACGGCTCCCAGATGAGGAACTCTTCGTCGCCGATGATGCGGCCGCGCATGTGCACGGTCCGGGTGGTGCCGGCACCGCGGGGTTCGGGACTGGTCCAGATCACCTTGGTGATCACCGTGGCCCAGTGCGGCCACGACTTGGCGTCGGCGAGCACCTCGAAGACCTGCTCGGGGGTGATCGCCAGCTCCACGCTGTTGGAGAACCGGTACGGCGCCGTCTCGGTGAAGCCGACCTCGACGCGCTCACAGGGATATGTCTTTGCCATGGGGACCTCCGGATGCGGTTGGCTCACACCTTAGCGGTCCGCGGCGGGCCAGCTCTGTTCGGCAATCCGCTGGAAGTTCCCGCCGAGCACCGCGGCGACCTCGGCATCGGCCCAGCCGCGACCGGCCAGGTAGTGGCCGAGCTGGGCAAAGGTTTCCGGCGGCATCCAGCGGATCGGCCCCCACCGCGTGTAGCTCTCGTCGAACAGCCCTGGATTGGCGGTCAGCTCGGCTACGAAATCCTCACCGTCGAACGAGAAGTCCGTGCTGACGCCGACATGCTCGACACCGACCAGCTCGACGGCGTACTCGAGGTGCCGCGCCATGGCCTGCAGGGTGGGGGTGTTGGTTCCCAGGAAGATCCCGACGCTGGTGACCCCGATGACCCCGCCGGTGTCCGCACAAGCGCGCGCCTGATCGTCGGTGATGTTGCGCGGATGCTCCCAGACCGCGCGCAGACAGGAATGGCTGTAGACCACCGGACGCGTCGACACCGCGCACATGTCCAGACCGGTGCGAACGCTGCAATGCGATCCGTCGGGCACCATGCCCGCGGCGTTCATGGCGGCGACCAACGCGCGCCCCCACCCGGTCAGCCCGGTGTCGTCGGCGTCGAGACAGCCGCAGCCGGCGGCGTTGGCGTGGTTGTAGGTCGGCAGCATGGTGCGCACCCCGAGCGCGGCGAAGCGGTGCACGTTGTCCAGGTCGCCCTCGATGGGCGCGGAGTCCTCGAGATCAAATGCCACCGCGACGCGGCCGGCGCCGGTGATCGTCGCGACGTCGCTCAGCGCGCCGACCAGGTCCAGGTCCGGATGCGCGTGCACGGCGGTGCGGTAGTGATCCAGCGGCCCCAGTACGTCCCGGCACGAATGCGGTGCGTAGCCGACGTTGACCGAGACGAGCGTCCCGCCGCGGTACCGGGTGAGCAGCGAGACGTCGGCCCCGGGCTGCAACGGCAGGCACGCGTGCTGGTCCCACAACAACGACGCAATGGCACGTCATCCTGCCGGGTCAGCGCGTCGGGGCAGCGGATTCAGCCCGGCCCGTCGCTGCCGCGGCCAGCAGCGTACCAGCACGTCGCCGATCGGGGTGGGCAGGCCGTGCC
>PPEA01000742.1 GCA_002967005.1 Mycobacterium talmoniae | reverse complement strand
TGGTCATTGGTAGTCCGGGGCGCGGTGCTCGGTGAGGAGCCCGTTTCCCCTTCCCCCTTTCAATCCGTGCGTGCGGTTTTCCCGCACACGGCTTACCGATGATCTTCTTGACATGGTTACGCAGCCGTCGGGTAACGGATGGTGCCGCGAAGCCGGTGCAGGCCGTGCCCGTTAAACCACTCTTCAGTCCACTGATCGGCTTGTCCAGCACGTAGGTTGCGGCCCCGCTTCTTCACCATCAAGCGGAACAACCGCCACCGTACGTACCGGTCGACCTGGACGAACTTGTCAGCGGCGTTGCCGGTGCGAAAGTAGTTACCCCAACCGCGCAGGATCGGATTCAACGTCGCGATCACGGTGCGAATATCCAGACCAACACGCGAGCGCCCGGTCAGAGCACGGACCTTGTCACGCAGTCGTTTCATCGCTGCTTGGCTGGGCCAGCGGTGCAGGTAGTAGCGGATGATCCGCCGCTGTTCCCACAGCCGACCCGACATGCGTGCCCGGAAATGGGGCGTGTCATTCCATCTGTGTAAGTCCGGGGTGGTCCATCATCGGACCGCCATTTGGGCGGGCAGAAGGAGTGATTTGTGGGCAAGGCCACGCAGTCGGCCGGTCAGGAGGAGTCGGCGGCTCGGCGGTTGGCGGAGACGTTTACCGCCGAGACGCTGGATTCGTTGATCAAGGATGCGGTTAAGACCGGGACGCCGATCGATGGCGCGGACGGTTTGCTCAATCAGTTGACCAAGGCCGTGTTGGAGCGGGCGTTGGATTCGGAGCTGACCCACCATCTGGGCTATGAGGTCGGTGATCCGGCTGGCCGCGGCTCGGGCAATTCGCGCAACGGGTCGTCGCCGAAAACGGTGACCACGGTCAACGGCCCGGTCGATATCCGGGTGCCCCGGGACCGTAACGGCTCGTTTGAGCCGGCGATCGTGCCCAAAAAGACCCGCCGGCTGGGCAACATCAACTCGGTGGTGTTGTCGTTGTATTCACGCGGGATGACCACCCGCGATATCGAAGCCCACCTCCAAGAGGTGTACGGGGCCAGCGTGTCGCGCGAGTTGATCTCCAACATCACCGAGGTCGTGGTCGATGAGATCAAGGCCTGGCAGGCCCGCCCGCTCGACGAGGTCTATCCGATCCTCTACATCGACGGTTTGCGGTTACGCATCAAGGACAACGGCGTGGTCACCACCAAGGTGGCCTATTTGGCCATCGGGGTCGACCTCGACGGGCGCAAACACGCCCTGGGGGTCTGGATCCAGGACTCCGAGGGCGCGAAGTTTTGGCAAAAGGTCGTCATCGACCTGCGCAACCGCGGGGTCCGCGACATCTTGATCGCCTGCTGTGACGGGTTGACCGGCCTGCCCGATGCGATCCGCTCGATTTTCCCCGACACCGTGGTGCAAACGTGTGTGGTGCACGTGATCCGCAACGCGATGCGGTTCGTGTCCTACAAGGACCGCCGCAAGGTCGTCACCTTCATGCGGGCCATCTACGGCGCGCCGACCGTGGAGGCCGCTGAGCTGGCCCTTAAGGACTTCGAGGTCGCCTACGGGGCCCGGTACCCCGGCGCGATCGACGTGTGGCGCCACGCCTGGAGCGAGTTCGTGCCGTTCTTGGACTACCCGGTCGAGCTGCGCAAGATCGTCTACACCACCAACGCGATCGAATCGATCAACTTCCAGCTGCGCAAGATCACCAAAAACCGCGGCCATTTCCCCGATAAGGACTCCGCGATGAAGTTGCTGTATCTGGGGCTGCGCAATATCTCCAGCGAAAGGGGAGGATTTTCCGGGACCGGAACCTACAACTGGACTGTGGCGCTGAACACATTATCGAGACTATTCCCAGGGCGAATCCCCTTGTGCTAGCGTGATATTCGTCGTCAAGTCACCTCTGACTTACACAAAATTCGTGACAGGCTCCGGAAATGACAGCCCAAGAAATCCAAGCCCTCACGCCCGTTACGCAGGTCGACCACCTTCGTCTTATCCGGATGCAGCCGCAACCCCAATGACGCCAGGATCTCTCCCACCGCCACCAAGGCATGCTCAGCCTGTGCCGCGCTGCGGCACAGCACCACACCGTCATCGGCGTAGCGCACCAACTCACCCACGTTCCTGCGGACTAGTTCGGTATCGAGCACATGCAAGAAGATGTTGGCCAACAGCGGGGAAATGACCCCGCCCTGTGGGGTGCCCGCGACCGTCCGCTCGGTCACCCCTTCGACCATCACTCCTGCTTGCAGCCACAAACGCAGCAGTTTGAGCACCCGCCGATCCGAAACCCGCCTACTCACCTCAGCCAGTAGCCGGTCGTGGTCGATCTCGCCGAAGAAATTGGCGATATCAAACTCCACCACAAACGAGTAGCCCTCGATGAACCCGGTCCGCAACCGTTCCATCGCCATCGTCGCCGACCGCTTCGGCCGAAACCCATACGAGCACGACAAAAAGTCCGCCTCGAAAACCGGTTCCAACACCAGCTTGGCCGCCGCCTGGACCACCCGGTCTCGCACCGTGGGGATCCCCAACGGCCGCTTACCACCCTGTGGTTTCGGGATCTCCACCCGACGCGCCGGCGCCGGACGGTACACGCCCTCGCGAAGGTCACGGCGCAACTCACGCAACATGCGGTCCACGCCGTAGTCCTCCACCGCAGCCAGGGTGACACGATCCACCCCAGCCGCACCCTTGTTCTTACGCACCCGCTCCCACGCCTCCACCAGGACGTCACCCCGATAGATACGGTCATACAGGGCGTGGAAACGCCGACCCTGCGACTGCTTGGCCGCAGCCCATAGCGTGCGTTGCAGTCCTCGCACTTTCCCCGGCGAGGCCATCAACAGCTCCTCGACGGCTACGGCAGACGATGGCCTGCCGGGGTAATTGGACCGGACAGAGCCGGTCATGCCCTCGCGCTTACCCGCTTCACACGCGTGATCAAAGTTAGGGCCCTTCCCTCCCGGCGCGTTATGTTGCACGCCGATCAGCGGTACTACGACCCCATCGGACTCCCGCTGCCCTCCAGAGAACTTCACCATCGGCTTATATCCCTGGTCTTCGCCCGACGAAGGCCAGACAGACGGGCCTCTCCTGTTTCGAACCAGACTGTATGCACGTGCCGCCTCCCATACCCCGGAAGGACCCGACGAGCTGACCCCGGACCAGGGCTCCCCGGACATGGCCTTCGCCGTGACATGAGCGGCTCGGCTCCTCCGTTGTGAATCTGACGAGGCTGCAGAGTTCGCTTAACGCTACGGCCCGCACACTTGCTCCCTCCGAAGAGGCTCT
>PPEA01000741.1 GCA_002967005.1 Mycobacterium talmoniae | reverse complement strand
AGCACCAGTCGTCGGGAATCTGGTGCCAGGGGGTGCCGGCCGGAAAGCCCTCGCGCGGGGCGCCGGTGGCCTCGTCGTAGACGTAGCCGCAGCCCGGGCAGCGGTAGGCGGCCATCAGGCCGCCACCGCCCGGTAGCGGGCCAGCACCTTGGTGCGGACGCGGGGGTGGATGTTGGCGCGGGTGATGTCGCCGTCGTAGTGCGCCAGCACCCGGTGATCCATCAGCCGCCGCCACACCGGCGGGAAGTACGTCACCGCGATCAACGAGCCGTACCCGGCGGGCAGGTTGGGTGCACCGTCCATGCTGCGCAGGGTCTGGTAGCGCCGGGTCGGGTTGGCGTGGTGGTCGCTGTGCCGCTGCAGGTGGTACAGGAACAGGTTGGTCACCATGTGGTCGGAGTTCCAGCTGTGCTGCGGGGTGCAGCGCTCGTAGCGGCCGCCGGCCGTCTTCTGGCGTACCAAGCCGTAGTGCTCGAGGTAGTTCACCGATTCCAGCAGGCTGAAGCCGTAGACCGCCTGGATGATCACGAACGGGATCAGCGTCGGCCCGAAGATCGCGATCAGCACCGCCCAGAACACCACCGACATCGCCCAGGCGTTGAGCACGTCGTTGCCCAGCCACGTCGCCGGGTTCCACGGGTTGCGGCCCAACCGGCGGATCCGCTGGGCCTCCAGCTCCACCGCCGAGCGGAGGCTGCCAAAGACGGTGCGCGGCAAAAACTCCCAGAACGTCTCGCCGAACCGCGACGATGCCGGGTCTTCGGGGGTGGCTACCCGCACGTGGTGGCCGCGGTTGTGCTCGATGTAGAAGTGCCCGTAGCAGACCTGCGCGAGGGTGATCTTGGCCAGCCACCGCTCCAGGTTTTCGCGCTTGTGGCCGAGTTCGTGGGCGGTGTTGATGCCGACCCCGCCGACGGTGCCGACCGACATCGCCACCCCGATCTTGCCCAGCCAGCCCAGCGACCCGTCGAAACCGAGCCAGCCCAGGTCCGACGCGGTGAACAGGTAGGCGCCGAAGATGGCGCTGGCGTACTGGAACGGGAGGTAGGCGTAGGTCGCGTAGCGGTAATACTTGTCGTTCTCCAGCCGCTGCATCGCCTCATCGGGCGGGTTCTGGCCATCGGAGCCGACCCACAGGTCCAGCGTCGGCAACAGGACATACAGCAGGATCGGCCCGATCCAGAACGGCAGCTGCGATCCGGTGTGCCAGCCGAGGCTGTTGAGTCCCCACACGATGGGCAGCATCAAAAACAGCATGGTGGGCACGAACAGCCCCAACAACCACAGATAGCGTTTTCTGTCTCGCCAGCCACCCGCAGGGGCGCCGACGGTGCCCTGCGCGCCGGTGTGGATTTGCGTTGTCATGTCGGGTTACCTCTCGATAAGGAACGTCACAGTGCGGTTCACTTTGGCAGCGGCACCGCGACGCGGCGACGTCGTGAACCGCTCAACTTCCGACGTTCTGTTGTCGCCCGGGACCAAACGCCGCTAAGGCCGCAGCTGAGGCGACCGGGCCGCACGTTCGCGGTGCGGCACCGGCCGGCTGCTGTCCGCAGACGTCACGCAGGCACAACCGGAGTATCCTTACTTACGGAGTAAAGTAAGGAGCAAGGATGGATGCGGCCGCCACGGTGACCTCCAAGGGGCAGGTCACCATCCCCAAAGTGGTGCGGGACGCGCTCGGCATAGCGGCGGGAGACGAGGTCGTGTTCCGCGTCGAGGGAGATCGCGCCGTGCTGGCCCGGACACCGGACTTTCTCGCTCTGGCGGGCACGATCCAGGTGCCCGCGGCCAAACGCAACGTCGCCTGGGACGACGTGATTCGCCGGACCAGATCGGAGCGCGGCGCGGCTCGGCGGTGAGCGCGTTCATCGACACAAACATCCTGGTTCGCCATCTGACCGGCGACCCGCCGGAGTTGGCGGCCCGCGTGACGTCGTATCTGGGCGGCGACCAGGAGTTGCTGTTGACCGACCTCGTGGTGGCCGAGACGGTGGATGTGCTGGAGTCGTTCTACGACGCGCCGCGTGGCCAAATCGCTCAAGCGATGCGGTCGCTCATCGCGTTCGACGCGATCGTTTGCGTAGATCCGGCGCTGCTCCTTCGCGCGATCGAGGTGTATGAGATCGACCGAATTGACTTCGCCGAGGCGTATTTGGTCGCGTGCGCCGAAAGCACCGCCGTGGGTCGCGTCGCGTCCTTCGACCGCTCCCTCGATCGGGTCACCACCATTCAGCGGATCGAGCCACCGCCGGTCTGAACCCGGCGCGGACACCTACCGAGGATCCCTCGGTATTGCTAGAGTATTCCTCGTGCCCAGATCGGACGCGCGGGGCAAGCTGCTGGACGTGGCGCGCCGCCGGTTCGCGCTCGACGGGGCACTGGCCGCCACGCTGGACGAGGTCCGCCGCGAGGCCAAGGTGAGCGTCGGCGCGCTGTATCACCATTTCCCCGACAAGCCGGCGCTGGCGGCGGCCGTGTACGCCCAGGTGATGGCCGAGTATCAGGGCGGCTTCCTCGCCATGTTGCGTGACCACGGCAGCGCCGAGGGCGGGATCCGCGGCGGCGTCGAGCATCACCTGCGGTGGGTGGCGGCCCACCGCGCCGAGGCGGCCTTGCTGCTCGGCGACCGGCTCGACAGCGCCGCGTTGCGGGAGTCCAACCGCGAGTTCTTCACCGCCATCGCGGACTGGTGGCGTCCACACCAGGCCTACGGCGCGCTGCGGCGGATGCAGCCCGGGATCACCGCCGCGTTGTGGTTCGGGCCCGCGCAGGAGTTTAGCCGGCACTGGATCGCCGGGTCGGAGCCGAAAATGCCGCGCGGCGCCATCAAGACCTTCGCCGACGCCGCGTGGACGGCGTTGCGCGCCAACGCTAGCGAGGAGGACGACCGGTGACAGAATCGCTTTACACGCGGATGGTCGCCGACGGTGACGACCCGCGGGCGCCCCGTCGGGTCCGGGTCGAGCACCGCGGTGATCGCGCGGTGGTGACGCTCGACGAACCCGACCGGCTCAACGCGCTGTCCGCGCCGCTGGTACGGCAACTGCGGTGCGCGCTGGCGGAATTCGGCGGCCGACACCGACGTCCGCGCGGTCGTCGTGACCGGCGCCGATCCGGGATTCAGCGCCGGCGGCGACTTGACGATGATGCGCACCGTCACCGAGCGGCGCGCCGACCCCGAGCCGGAGGGGGTGGCCGATGTATGGCGCTGGATCCGTCGTGAATTCGGCGGCATCGCACGGCTTATCGCCACCTCCGACACCATCTTCGTTGCCGCGCTCAACGGCGCGGCGCCGGGGTCAAGCTGGCCTGGGCGCT
>PPEA01000740.1 GCA_002967005.1 Mycobacterium talmoniae | reverse complement strand
CGCCCGAGGAGGCCCGGCCGGTGCTGCGGGCCTTCCCGGTGCAGGTGCCGGTCGGAGCGGGCTTCCTCAAACGGGCCGGCCTGGTCCAAGACGGCACCCCCGACGAGGTCGAGGCGCTGGCCGGGCAGATCGCGGTGTTCCGCTTCGACCCGGCCGGCTAGCGGGCCGAGCAGACGCAAAATCCCCCAAAAACCAATGGTTTTGGGGGGCTTTTGCTGGGGGCACCTCCCGCACGGGGGACTGCTCACCACTGCAATGCTCAGCGCGACGGCGCCGCCAAGTCGGCCACCCGCGGCATCGCATCCACCTGGCTGCTGAAATCGACGTCCAGATTGACCTATAGCCCCGAGAATCGCCGGTTCGCGCCGTATAGACGTCGATTTCAGCAGCGCCTACGCGGCCGCGGCCCGCTCGGTGCCGCGCACGGCGTGGTAGTGATCCAGCAGCTGGTCGCAGATCGCCGACCAGCTGCGGCCCAGCACGCTGCGCCGGGCAGCCCGCGCATACCGGGCCCGGCTGTCGCGCAGGTGCGCCACCGCGGCGGGCAGCCGGTCCTCGAACTCGTCGACGCCCAGCAGCAGGCCGGTGCGGTACGGGGTGACCAGGTCGCGGGGGCCGCCGGCGTCGGGGGCGATCACCGGCAGCCCCGACGCCAGCGCTTCCTGCACGGCCTGACAAAACGTCTCGTGCTCGCCGGGATGCACGAAGACGTCCATGCTCGCGTACGCCGCCGCCAGCTCGGCGCCGTAGCGGGCACCGGTGAACACCGCGGTGGGCAACACCGATTCGAGTTTGGCGCGGTCCACGCCGTCGCCGACCACGACCAGCTGCACCGCGTCATCGCGGGCCAGCACCGCCAACCGTTCGACGTGTTTTTCCGGCGCCAGCGGCCCACGAAGCCGACGATCGGCTTGCCGTGCGGCGACCACTGCGCCCGCAATGCCTCATCGCGCGCCGACGGCGCGAACGCGGTGACGTCCACCCCCCGCGGCCAGTGGTGTACCCGCGGAATCTCGTGGGCGGCAAGGGATTCCATCGCCGCGGTGGACGGCGCAGGGTGCGGTCGGCGCGGGAGTGCAGGTGGCGGGTCCACGCCCACGCCGCCCGGGACAGTCCCCCGACCCCGTAGCTGGGCGCGAAACCGGCGATGTCGGTTTGGAATACCGCCACCGTGGGCACCTGCAGCCGGCGGGCGGCCAGCACCCCGCCGTAGCCGAGCAGCGCCGGGGACGCCAGATGCACCACGTCGGGCTGGAATCCGCGCAGCACCCGCAGCATCCGGGGCAGTGGGATGCCCAGCGGCAGCGACGTCACCTTCGGGAACAGCCGAGCCGGCGCGCGGTGCACCCGGATCCCGTCGTGGATCCGGTCGGCCGGCGGCTGGCCGGGCGGGGTGTCGGGCGCGATGACCAGGCTTCGTGGCCGGTGCGGCGCAGATGCTCCAGGATCCGCAGCACCGAGTTGGAGACGCCGTTGACGTGGGGCAGGAAACTCTCCGCGACAATCGCCACCCGCATGGCCCCGATGCTGCCAGCACCGGCTGTCGATAGGGTTACCAGCAGGCATACAGCTCGCGAGCAGACGCAAAAGCACCCTGTTGGGCGCTGAAATGGGGGCTTTTGCGTCTGCTCGGCGTAAAAGGAGGGCATATGCGGTACTGGCGGGTCGGCGCCGCGGTGCTGGCGGCGTGCTGGCTGGTCGTCGGGGTCGGGCCGGCGCGCGCCGACGTCGCGCCGGGGACCACGGTGACCGGCGACGGCTACGGCGTGCTGGTCGGCGCCCCCGACGCCCCGGTCCAGCTGGAGATCTTCTGCGAACCGCAGTGCCCGCACTGCGCCCAGTTCGAGGCGGCCTCCGACGCCGACCTGGCCCGCCACCTGGCCAGCGGCCAGCTGGCGGTGACGTATCGGTGGCTGACCTTCCTCGACGCCAAACACGACAACGACGCCTCCGCGCGGGCCGCAACCGCGCTGCTCGCGGCGGCCGACGCAGCGACCCCGGCGACGGCGTATCAGGGCTTCGTGGCCGAGCTGTATCGGCGGCAGGACCCGCACGGCACCGGGCCCACCGTCACCGACCTCGCCACGATGGCGGCCCAGAACGGCGTGGCCCCGCTGGCGATCGCGCGCATCGCGGCGGCCGTGCCGATGGTCGACACCGCCGCGATGAACACCGCCAATCGGGACCGTCTCACCGCCGCCAACCCGGACAACCCGGGCACCCCCACGGTGTACGACCTCAACGCGCACCGGGTCATCGACACTCAGGACGCGGGCTGGCTGGACAAACTGGTCGTGTCGCCCTGATCGCCGGGCCGCCGATCCAGTAACGCCAACCCGACCAGCAGCCCGGCGGCAATCAGCCACGCCACCACCATGATCGAGCCGGCCGGGATGATCGCCAGCGCGGCGGTGCGGTGCTGCACCCGCACCAGGTCGGGATCGTTCTTGTCGTATTCGACGTAAATCCGCATGCCGGTGGCCAATTCGGAGGGATACAGCACGCCGAGCTCGGGACGGTAGGTGATGCGCTCCGGGGTGACGAACTCGATGGTGGAGCGCCGCGGCCCGGCGGATAACACCTCGGCCTGCGCCACCCCCATGTTGTGTTGGATGGCGAGGTCGTTGCGCCAGGCGCCGGCCACCAGCAGCACCGACTGCAGGGTGACCAGCCCGGTGACGATCAGCACCCCGATCCGCATCCAGCGCAGCACCCGGCGGGCGCCGGTGGCCTGGGTCGGGTCGGTGCGGCCGTGAATCAGCAGATGCCACACCGCTTTGAGCCGGTCCAGCTTCACAGCGCGGCCTTGATCGCGGCGTGCAGCGCCCGCAGCGAGGACCGGTCGGCCTTGACCTCCAGCACCCGCATGGTGCCGGGTTCGGCCAGGGCGTCGGCGAGTTCGTCGACCTCGATCTGCCGGTACTCCACGTGGTAGGCCCGGCACAGGGCGCCGACGTCGACGTCGTGCGGGGTGCCGAAGATCCGCGACGACACGTCGTGAAACCGCGGGTCGCCCTGCTCGAGCAGCTCGAAGATGCCGCCGCCGTTGTCGTTGGCCACCACGATCGTCAACCGCTGCGGGCACGGCTCGGTGGGGCCGATCAGCAGCCCGGAGCTGTCGTGCACGAAGGTCAGGTCGCCGATCAGCGCCACGGTGCGCACCCGGCGCCGCTCATCCGCTCGTGGGCCAGCGCGGCGCCGATCGCGGTGGACACCGTGCCGTCGATGCCGGCCACCCCGCGGTGGACCGCACCACCACGTCCTCGGTGTGCAGCCCGGCCAGCGGCCGCGCTCCCGCCACCGGATTGGACGCGCCCAGCACCGAGGCTGACTCGC
>PPEA01000074.1 GCA_002967005.1 Mycobacterium talmoniae | reverse complement strand
GACGACGGCCGCGGCGCCGTCGGTCCAGGACACGTCGGCGGGCAGGATCAGCGTCGAGATACCGGCCCGGCTGGCGGCGATCGCGTCGGCGGTGTCGGCCGCCACCTCGGCGGTGGCACCGGAGCGGCGCACCCAGCCCGACACGCTGCCGGCCAGCGCGTCGATATCGGATTCCAGCGGGGCGTCGTACTTCTTGTGGTAGGTGGCGTGGTCGCCGACGACGACGACCATCGGCACCCCGGCACGGCGGGCGTTGTGCAGGTTGGCCAGCCCGTTGCCCAGGCCGGGCCCCAGGTGCAGCAACACCGCCGCGGGCCGCCCGGCGATGCGCGCGTAGCCGTCGGCGGCGCCGGTGGCCACCCCCTCGAACAGGGTCAACACCCCCCGCATCGCCGGCACCGTGTCCAGGGCGGCCACAAAGTGCATCTCCGAGGTGCCGGGGTTGGCGAAGCAGACGTCGACGCCGTGGTCGACCAGGGTGTGGATGAGCGCTTGGGCACCGTTCACACCCGCCGACTGTAGACCAGCCCAAACCGGCCGAGTAGGTTGGCGGATAACCGCTTAGTTACTCACCAGTAGGGAGTGCCCATCATGCCCGCTCCGTCCGCTGCGGACTTCGCCCGACTGCGTCAGCTGGTCGCCATCGACGATGTCGACGCGCGCCAGACGCGGACGATCGATGAGGTGTTCACCGGCAAGGAGCTGACCACGATCCCGGTCGGCACCGCCGCGACGTCACCGCCGCATTCGCCAAAGCCCGCGCGGCGCAGACGGACTGGGCCAACCGGCCGGTCAAGGAGCGCGCCGCGATCATCGAACGGTACCGCGACCTGGTGGCGGCCAACCGGGATTTCCTGATGGACGTCGCGCAGGCCGAGACCGGTAAGGCCCGCTCGGCCGCGCAGGAAGAGATCGTCGACATCATGCTCAACGCGCGCTACTACGCGCGCGGGGCCGCCAAGCTGCTCGCCCCCCAGCGGGTGCAGGGGCTGCTGCCCGGGTTCGTCAAGACCATGGTGATCCGGCACCCGAAGGGGGTCGTCGGGGTCATCTCGCCGTGGAATTATCCGATGACGCTGTCGATTTCGGATTCCATCCCGGCGCTGCTGGCCGGGAACGCGGTGGTGATCAAACCGGACAGCCAAACGCCGTACTGCACCCTGGCCAACGCCGAACTGCTGTACCAGGCGGGGCTGCCGCGCGAGCTGTTCGCGGTGGTGCCCGGCCCGGGTTCGGTGGTGGGCACCGCGATCGTGAACAACTGCGACTATCTGATGTTCACCGGCTCCACCGCCACCGGCCGCTCGCTGGCCGAGCAGTGCGGCCGCCGGCTGATCGGGTTCTCCGCGGAGTTGGGCGGCAAGAACCCGATGATCGTGGCCAAGGGCGCGAACCTGCCCGAGGTCACCAAGGCGGCGACCCGCGCCTGCTTCTCCAATGCCGGGCAGCTGTGCATCTCCATCGAACGCATCTACGTCGAGCGGGAGATCGCGCGGGAGTTCACCGACCAGTTCGCCGAGCGGGTGCGCAACATGACACTGTCGCCGGCCTACGACTTCTCCGCGGACATGGGCAGCCTGATCTCGGAGGACCAGATCAAGACGGTGTCCGGGCATGTCGACGACGCCAAGGCCAAGGGCGCCACGGTGGTCGCCGGCGGCAACGCCCGCCCCGACATCGGCCCGCTGTTTTTCGAGCCGACGGTGCTGGCCGACGTTACCGACGAGATGGAATGCGGACGCAACGAGACCTTCGGGCCGGTGGTGTCGATCTACCCGGTGGACAGCGTCGAGGAGGCCATCACCAAGGCCAACGACACCGAATACGGTCTGAACGCCAGCGTGTGGGCCGCCACCAAGGCCGAGGGCGAGGCGATCGCCGCCCGGGTCCGCGCCGGGACGGTCAACGTCGACGAGGGCTACGCGTTGACGTTCGGCAGCACCGCCGCGCCGATGGGCGGCATGAAGGCGTCCGGGGTGGGCCGCCGGCACGGCGCCGAGGGTCTGCTGAAATACACCGAGTCACAGACGGTGTCGACCGCACGGGTGCTGAATCTGGATCCGCCGCTGGGGATTTCGAACACGTTCTGGCAGAAATCGCTGACCCCGATGATCCGGGCGATTCAAAAACTACCCGGGCGCTGAGTTCATCCCACCGACGCAGCTTTCCCATTATGGGAATATGGGCGTAACCTGGCGGCATGGCGACCACCGTCGAAACAGACGATCGAAGTCGGGTTGTGCTCCCGGGACACCCCAACCGGCGATTCGTCGTCCGCGAGAACGCTGACGGCAGCATCTTGCTCCAACCCGCGCGGGTGGTGACGGAGGCGCAACACGAATACGACAGCGACCCCGAGTTACGCGAGTTGCTGGCCCGTGCCACCGCATCGCCCACGGTGCGTCGGGCACGTCAGCGCAGAACTCAGTGACCGCCGAGGGCGACTACTCGGCGGTGGCTAACGCCCAACTCGACGCACTGGAATCCGGACCCGACGTCGATCTCTACAACGCGGTCCTCGACGCCTGCGAGCTGATTTTCCGCCTGCCCGGGCAGGCGCACGCGTTGTCCAGTGCGGTCACCACCAAGGACGGTATCCGCATGCGGCTTCCGGTCCCTGGGCATCCGCCCTACAAAGTCTTCTGGTCGACCGAGGGGCCACGCATCGAAGCCGTATTCCCGCACCCTTAGGCAGCCATGCCACGCTCCCTCATCGCTGCGTCCGGCGGTAAGGCGAAGGTCACCCCGGCTCACGATCGATCGCCCGTCGTCTGGAGCACCTCCTTTTCAGAATCCACTGGCACCCGAAGGAAGTTGGGATGTGGTGTTTCGTCCGCCTCACAGCGACAAGGTGACGCGGGCATTCAATCGTTGTCGCTGAAAGGCGGGCACTTTCTCGCCAGGGACAACCTGCACCGCAGGTGCGCAATCGAAGCGGCAGCGTCGTCAGCAGCGGTTTTCTGGCCCCATGCACCACGTCAAAGCCGATCATTGTCGCTCAGACGCGGACGCAACACCACATGGTCTCCCCCGCCGCACCTTCCGTCACGTCACCGCGGTGACCCACCCGGCGGTGGCCGCGGCTAGGGCGACGCGTCGCGGACGTCGTCGAGCCGGCGGCTGGCGGCGTCGAACCCCGAGACCAGCTCGGCGATGATGTCGGCGACCGGGCGGATCTGGTTCATCCGCCCGACGATCTGACCGACCGGCATCGCCACCGCGGTCGGGTCGGTCGAGCGGCTCATCCGCTGATGGGCCTCGCCGACCAGGATGTTCTGCAGCGGCATCGGCAGCGGGTCGGGGGCGTCCGGGGCGTCCCAGGCGTCGGTCCAGCGGCTCTTGAGCAGCCGGGCGGGTTTACCGGAGTAGATGCGGCGACGCACCGTGTCGCTGGAGGTCGCGCCGAGCAACGCCTGCTGGATCACCGACACCCCGGATTCCCGGGCGCCCAGGTCGTACTCGGCGGCGGTGAGGAACGCCGAGCCCATCCACACCCCGGACGCGCCCAGCGCCAGCGCCGCCGCGACCTGCCGGCCGGTGCCGATCCCGCCGGCGGCCAGCACCGCGCCCGACCGGCCAACGCGTCCACGATCTCCGGCCACAGCACCATGGACCCGATCTCGCCGGTGTGCCCGCCGGCCTCGTAGCCCTGCGCGACCACGATGTCCACCCCATTGTCGACGTGGCGCAGCGCGTGTTTGGCCGATCCGGCCAGCGCGGCGACCGGCACCCCGGCCTCGTGCGCCTGGTTGATCACGTCGGTGGGCGGGGAGCCCAGCGCGTTGGCGATCAGCTTGATCGGGTGCCGCAGCGCGACCTCGACGTGCGAGCGGGCCACCGAATGCAGCCAGCCCAGCACCCCGGCGGATTTCTGCTCGTCGGCCGGCAGCGGCGGCACCCCCAGATCGGCCAGCGTCTTGTCGACGAAGGCGCGGTGCGCGGCCGGGATGAGCTTGTCCAGATCCGGCGCCGCCCCCTCGGTGGGGACCTTGGCCGGCATGACGATGTCGACGCCGTAGGGTTTGCCGCCGGTGTTGGCGTCCATCCAGCTCAGCACGGCCTCGAGGTCGTCGGCCTCGTTGAACCGCACGCAGCCCAGCACCCCCAGCCCGCCGGCGCGGCTGACCGCCGCGGCCACCTTCTCCGACGGGGTGAAGACGAAGATCGGGTAGTCGATGCCGAAGCGGTCGCACAGATCGGTGCGCACTACCTGCCTGCCCCCACGTGGTTGGCGTGCACCTCGTCGGCGGGCCGCGCCTCGGTCTGCTCCTTGGCCCAGCGGTAGTCGGGTTTGCCGGCCGGGGAGCGCTTCACCTCGTCGACGAACCACAGGCTGCGCGGCACCTTGTAGCCGGCGATCTCGGAGCGCACGAAGCTGTCCAGCTCGGCCAACGCCGGGCGCGCCCCCGGGCGGGCCTGCACCACGGCGGCGACGTGCTGGCCGTAGCGCGGGTCGGGCACCCCCACCACCAGCGCGTCGAACACGTCGGGGTGGCCCTTGAGGGCGGCCTCGACCTCCTCGGGGTAGATCTTTTCCCCGCCCGAGTTGATCGACACCGACCCGCGGCCCAGCATGGTGACGGTGCCGTCGGCTTCGACCTGCGCGTAGTCGCCGGGGATCGCGTAGCGCACCCCGTTGATCGTGCGGAACGTTTCCGCAGTCTTCTTCTCGTCCTTGTAGTAGCCGACCGGGATGTGCCCGCGTTTGGCGATGATGCCGCGCACCCCGGAACCGGGCTGCACCTCGTTGCCGTCCTCGTCGAGCACCACGGTGGTTTTGTCGATGGTCACCCGCGGGCCGCCGGTGTGCTCCTGGCCCTTGGCGACGATGCTGGTGCCGCCGAACCCGGTCTCGGACGAGCCGATGGAGTCGGTGATGACCCGGTTGGGCAGCAGCTCCAGCAGCTTCTCCTTGATGCTGTGGCTGAACAGCGCCGCGGTGGACGCCAGCAAAAACAGCGACGACAGGTCGTAGTTGTTGCCGGCGTCCTGGTGTGCCAGCAGCGCATCGAGCAGCGGACGGGCCATCGCGTCGCCGGTGAAGAACAGCAGGTTGACCTTGTGGTCGTGGATGGTGCGCCACACCTTGTCGGCGTCGAATTCCGGTTCCAGCACCACGGTTTGACCGGAGAACAGCGACATCCAGGTCGCCGACTGGGTGGCGCCGTGGATCATCGGCGGGATCGGGTAGCGGATCATCGGCGGGTTGGCGGCGGCCTGGGTGGCCAGGTCGTATTCGCCGGCGATGGGTTCACCGGTGGCGAAGTCGGTGCCGCCGAACAGCACCCGGTAGATGTCCTCGTGGCGCCACATCACGCCCTTGGGGAATCCGGTGGTGCCGCCGGTGTAGAGCAGGTAGATGTCGTCGGCGCTGCGTTCCCCGAAGTCCCGTTCGGGGGAGCCCTGCGCCAGCGCGGCCTCGAACTCCACCCCGCCGTAGCGCTGGTAGTCGCCGTCGCTGCCGTCCTCGACCACCAGGACGGTCTTGACGTTGGGGGTGTCCGGCAGCACGTTGGCGACTCGGTCGGCGTATTGACGCTCATGGACCAGCGCCACCATGTCGGAGTTGTCGAACAGGTAGCGCAGTTCACCCTCGACGTAGCGGAAGTTGACGTTGACCAGGATGGCGCCGGCCTTGACGATGCCGAGCATCGCGATGACGATCTCGTTGCGGTTTCGGCAGTACAGCCCGACCTTGTCGTCCTTTTTCACCCCCTGGTCGATCAGGTAGTGCGCCAGGCGGTTGGCCTTCTCCTCCAGTTGGGCGTAGGTCAACTGCTGGTCGCCGCAGATCAGGGCGACGCGGTCGGGCACGGCGTCAATGGCATGTTCGGCAAGGTCGGCAATGTTCAGAGCCACGGACCCAAACTAGAACGTGTTACATTTCGACACAAGTCTGTTGGCCCTCCCGCGGAAAGGCGGCTATCGGTGAGCGACCCCCATGCGCTGGTTGAGCAGCGCGGACACACCCTGATCGTGACGCTGAACCGGCCCGAGGCGCGCAACGCGTTGTCCTCCGAGATGCTCTCGATCATGGTCGAGGCGTGGGACCGGGTCGATGGCGACGACGACATCCGGTCCTGCATCCTCACCGGCGCCGGCGGCTACTTCTGCGCCGGCATGGACCTCAAGGCGGCCACCGCCAAGCCGCCGGGCGACTCGTTCGCCGATGGCAGCTACGACCCGTCGCGGATCGACGCGTTGCTCAAGGGCCGCCGGCTGACCAAGCCGCTGATCGCCGCGGTCGAGGGCCCGGCCATCGCGGGCGGCACCGAGATCCTGCAGGGCACCGATATCCGCATCGCCGGCGAAAGCGCCAAGTTCGGTATCTCCGAGGCACGCTGGAGCCTGTACCCGATGGGCGGCTCGGCGGTGCGCCTGGTCCGGCAGATCCCCTACACGGTGGCCTGCGACCTGCTGCTGACCGGCCGGCACATCAAGGCCGCCGAAGCCAAGGAGATCGGGCTGATCGGCTACGTGGTGCCCGACGGGTCCGCGCTGGACAAGGCGCTGGAGATCGCCGAGCTGATCAACAACAACGGGCCGCTGGCCGTGCAGGCGATGCTGCGCACCATCCACGAGACCGAGGGCCTGCACGAAAACGACGCCTTCAAGATCGACACCCAGATCGGCATCAAGGTGTTCTTGAGCGAGGACGCCAAGGAGGGTCCGCGCGCGTTCGCCGAGAAACGCGCACCGGTGTTCAAGAACCGCTGATGAAGATCGCGGTCACCGGCGGCACCGGGTATCTCGGGGCGCACACCGTCAAGGCATTGCTGGAAGCCGGACACCGGGTGCGGCTGCTGGTGGCCCCGGGCTGCGGCGACGAGCCGGTGATACCCCGGCTGCGTGAACGCGGTGACCTCGAGGTCCTGGGCGGCGATGTCCGCGACCCCGGCGTGGTGGCCGCGCTGCTGCACGGCTGCGACGCGGTGCTGCACGCCGCCGGCGTCGTCGGCACCGACCAGCCGCGCGAACGGTTGATGTGGGACATCAACGCCTACGCCACCGAGGCGATCCTGACCCGCGCCGTGGAGGCGGGCCTGGATCCGGTGGTGTCGGTGAGCAGCTACAGCGCGTTGTTTCCGCCGCCCGACGGGGTGATCGGGCCCGACTCCCCCACCGTCGAGGGCCGCAGCGCCTACGCCCGCACCAAGGCCTACGCCGATAAGGTGGCGCGCCGGCTGCAGGACGGCGGCGCCCCGGTGGTGGTCACCTACCCGTCCAGCGTGGTGGGGGCCGGCGTGGTGGCCGCGCCCGGGGCTGGCCGAGCCGGG
>PPEA01000739.1 GCA_002967005.1 Mycobacterium talmoniae | reverse complement strand
GACGCGGCTACGGGTCGGCGGTGACCGCCGCCGCGGCGCGGTGGGCGCTCGATGCCGGGGCCGCCGAGGTGGTGTTGTTCACCGATCTGGCCAATCCGGTGTCCAATGCGATCTATCAGCGCATCGGGTTTGAACCGGTCGCCGACCTGGTCCGCATCGACTTCGTCGCCGCGCCGTGACCCCGCCCGCGAGCGTGCGCAGATCCGGGTTTTCGCCCGGTGTGTCGGCCGGGGACACGCACGCTCGCGGGGATGGGCCACCGCGTACGGTTGTGCTGTGGCCAAAACGACCAGCACCAAACCGGGCCGGCTGAGCGGCAAGTTCTGGAAGCTTCTCGGCGCCAGCGCGGAGAAGAACCAGAGCCGTTCGCTGGCCGAGGTGACCGCCTCGGCCGACTACGACGAGAAGGCGGCCGCCCTGACCGACGAGAAGCTGCGCAAGGCCGCGCAGCTGCTCAACCTCGACGACCTCGCCGAGTCGGTGGACATTCCGCAGTTCCTGGCGATCGCGCGGGAGGCCGCCGAGCGATCCACCGGGCTGCGGCCGTTCGACGTGCAGCTGCTGGGCGCGCTGCGGATGCTGGCCGGCGACGTGATCGAGATGGCCACCGGCGAGGGCAAAACCCTGGCCGGCGCGATCGCGGCGGCCGGCTACGCGCTGGGCGGCCGGCACGTGCACGTCATCACCATCAACGACTACCTGGCCCGCCGCGACGCCGAATGGATGGGCCCGCTGCTCGAGGCGCTGGGCCTGACCGTCGGCTGGGTGGCCGCCGAGTCCACCGCCGAGCAGCGGCGCGCCGCCTACCAGTGCGACGTCACCTACGCCTCGGTCAACGAGGTCGGCTTCGACGTGCTGCGCGACCAGTTGGTCACCGACGTCGAGGACCTGGTGTCGCCCAACCCGGACGTCGCGCTGATCGACGAGGCAGACTCGGTGCTGGTCGACGAGGCGCTGGTGCCGCTGGTGTTGGCCGGCACCACCCACCGCGAGCAGCCGCGGGTCGAGATCATCCAACTGGTCGGCGAGCTGATCCCGGGCACCGACTACGACACCGACGCCGACAGCCGCAACGTGCACCTGACCGAGGCCGGCGCCCAAAAGATCGAGACCAAACTCGGTGGCATCGACCTGTATTCGGAGGAACACGTCGGCACCACGCTCACCGAGGTCAACGTGGCGCTGCACGCCCATGTGCTGCTGCAGCGCGACGTGCACTACATCGTCCGCGACAACGCGGTGCACCTGATCAACGCCTCCCGGGGCCGCATCGCGCAGCTGCAGCGCTGGCCGGACGGGCTGCAGGCCGCCGTCGAGGCCAAGGAGGGCATCGACACCACCGAGACCGGCGAGGTGCTCGACACCATCACCGTGCAGGCGCTGATCAACCGGTATCCGACGGTGTGCGGTATGACCGGTACCGCGCTGGCCGCCGGGGAGCAGCTGCGACAGTTCTACAAGCTGGGGGTGTCCCAGATCCCGCCGAACACCCCCAACATCCGCGAGGATCAGGCCGACCGGGTGTACATCACCGCGGCCGCCAAGATCGACGCCATCATCGAGCACATCGCGCAGGTCCACGAGACCGGGCAGCCGGTGCTGATCGGCACCCACGACGTCGCCGAATCCGAGGAGCTGCACGAGCGGCTGGTCAAAGCCGGGGTCCCGGCGGTGGTGCTCAACGCGAAAAACGACGCCGAGGAGGCCCAGATCATCGCCGAGGCCGGCAAGCTGGGTGCGGTGACGGTGTCCACCCAGATGGCCGGGCGCGGCACCGACATCCGGCTGGGCGGCTCCGATGAAGCCGACCACGACGAGGTGGCCGAGCTGGGCGGGTTGCACGTGGTGGGCACCGGTCGGCACCGCACCGAACGGCTGGACAACCAGCTGCGCGGCCGGGCCGGTCGCCAGGGCGACCCGGGTTCGTCGGTGTTCTTCGCCAGCTGGGAAGACGACGTCGTCACCGAGCACCTGGAACCGGAGAAGCTGCCCACCGACTGCGATGAGGACGGCCAGATCCTCAGCCCCAAGGCGGCCGGGTTGCTCAGCCACGCGCAGCGGGTCGCCGAGGGCCGGCTGCTCGATGTGCACGCCAACACCTGGCGCTACAACGAGCTGACCGCCCAGCAGCGCGGCATCCTCGTCGAGCGGCGCAACACCTTGCTGTCCACCGCCACCGCGCGCGAGGAGCTCGCCGAGCTGGCGCCGAAACGCTACGAGGAACTGTCCGAGGACCTGTCCGAGGAGCAGCTGGAGAAGATCTGCCGGCTGATCATGCTGTATCACCTGGACCGCGGCTGGGCCGACCACCTGGCGTATCTGGCCGACATCCGGGAAAGCATTCACCTGCGCGCGCTGGGCCGGCAAAACCCGCTCGACGAATTCCACCGGATGGCGATCGACGCGTTCGCGTCGCTGGCCGCCGACGCGATCGAGGCGGCGCAGCAGACGTTCGAAACCTCCGCCGCGATCGAGGACGAACCGGGCATCGACCTGTCCAAACTGGCCCGGCCGACCTCGACGTGGACCTACATGGTGCACGACAACCCGTTGGCCGACGACACCCTTTCGGCGCTGAGCCTGCCGGGGGTGTTCCGCTAGCCCGGCGACGATGCAGAGCGCGGCGCGCGATGAGGAGGAGCCGGGCAATTGGGCTAGGGTCACGCTCATGGAGCCCGTGGACGTCGACCATCGGGTGCTGACGGTGCCCAACGTGCTGAGCGTGGTCCGGCTGCTGCTGATCGGCGTCTTCCTGTACCTGCTGTTGGTCCCGCACGCCGACGGCTGGGCGGTGGCCATCCTGATGTTCAGCGGGGCCTCCGACTGGGCGGACGGCAAGATCGCCCGGCTGCTGAACCAGTCGTCGCGGCTGGGCATGCTGCTGGACCCGGCCGTGGACCGGCTCTACATGCTGGCCGTCCCGATCGCGATGGCGTGCCGGCACCTGGTGCCGTGGTGGTTCATCGTGGTGCTGTTGGCCCGCGACGGGCTGCTGGCCGCGACGTTGCCGGTGCTGCGCAGCCGCGGGCTGTCCGCGTTGCCGGTGACCTATGTCGGCAAGGCCGCGACGTTCGCGTTGATGTCGGGTTTCCCGTTGGTGCTGCTCGGCCAGTACGACGCCCTGTGGGCGGTGCGGGCCTGCGGGTGGGCGTTTTTGATCTGGGGCCTGGGCATGTACCTGTGGTCGTTCGTCGTCTACCTGGTGCAGGTGGTGCTGGTGGTGCGACGGCTGCCCAAACTCGGCCCCACCGCCGCCGAGGCGCTGTCCGGCGGAACCGATCATGGCTGACCGCGAACAGCCGTTCCCCGGCTACGCGCTGGGCGGCTACGACCCCAGCGCCGGGCGCCAGGCGCACGCCGCGGACCGGCCGCAATCC
>PPEA01000738.1 GCA_002967005.1 Mycobacterium talmoniae | reverse complement strand
ATCGGCCAGTAGCGCTCAGCCAGCGGGTTCAGGGCTGTCCTGCAGGATATCGGCCCAGGTTCCCCCGGTCGCGGGCAGCGTCATATCATCTTTCCTTTCGGATCGGGAGATGCCACCGAGCCGAATAGCACGGTGTCGCAACAGGTTCGGCGTTGCTAATGCGTGGGGTTGAAGCGAAGTTCGGCGTTGTAGCGGCCGACGTAGCGTTTGATGAACGGGTCCTGATAGTCCGCGAACGTCGGCGCCATCTCGCAGTTGATCCACGCCGAGGCGGTGCGGCCGTCGGCCATCGTGATCACATCGCCCGGCGTGACCGAGATCAGCGCGTTGTCGGCATTCCAGGCCGCGTCGCTGGCGATCGCGCGGCCCTCTTGCGGAGTGTTGCCCTGGCCGTAGCTGTGCACCGAGACGGTCGCCCAGAGCATGAACTTGTTGTGCTTCGGGTTGACCGCGGTCACCGTGTAGCACGGCAATCCCATGTCCTCGTCGCGCTCGGTGCGTACCGGCAGGCCCAGCGGCATCAGAACGCCGATCACGAAGGCCTCCGGGTTGGCCGGGCGCCCGTAGTTGAGCGTCACCGCCGCCGGCCTCGACGCCGCGGGCGCGCCGCGTTGAAGGCTGCCGACCGCGCGGTGCGGGCCTGCTCGACCTTGCGCTTCTGCGCGGTCAGCCGCTGCGCCTTGTCGATTGCGGCCGACAAGCTGCCGGGCATCTCGGCGTGCAGCTTGGCCAGGTGCTCCAGCTCGCGCCGCAGATGGCTCTGCGCGCGCTGGATACCCTCGTCGATGATCGGGCCCGTACCGCCGAAATGCGCGGCGGTCTTGGCGAATACCGCGTATTCGGGCATATGCCGGGTGCCGAGTTCGGCCCAGACGGCCTTGAAGTCGTCCGAGCCGACGCGGCGCTTGCCGGGCCCCTGTGGCGTGACCTTGATCGAGTTCTTGAAGTCGCCGGGGGCGCCGTCGGCCGGCGCGTCACGCTTGGGCGGCCTGTCACCGAACACCGGAGCGATCGACTTCGCGAAATCGGCGACCTCGTCGGCCAGCTTGTCCAGCTCCCGCTCGATCTCGAAGCTGTGCAGGCCCGCGGCAATCTCGGCTTCGATGCTCATCCCGCCCGCCATTCGCACACGATCCAGGCATGGTCGGGCTCGCCATCCATGTCGTACTCGATCTCGGGCTGGCCCAACACCTTGTAGTCGCGCTGAGACAACGCATTCGGCCGCTTGGGGCGCAGCCAGCAGGAGTTGGACACCGAGGTCACCAGCACCTGGTTGCCGTTGCCGTCGAGCACCGGGTTACCGCTGTCGTCGACGATCGGGATCCCGGCGCCGGCCGCGGTCACGACGTAGGGCAGGAACGCCCAGGCCCGCTCTTCGGAGCTGACCGTGTCGGACTGCTGCTCGATCGGACCGCGGCTGTAGATGTCGAACACGCACCCGTACACCCACACCACCGACTCGACGGTGATCGGCTGATTCAGCGAATCAACCTGACCTGTCGATGTTTTAGTGACGATCCCGATCGTGTCGCCGCCGGGATAGCTAGTCATTGTTGACTTCCCACCAGTCCCAACCGAGGTTGCCGAACTGGTCCGACCACGCTGTCGGCCAGCCCTGGTTAGCGTCGTTGGCGTCGAAATCGTTCGACACGCAGCTGGTCATCGGCACCGACCGCAGCGGGATACCGAGCAGCTGCTTGTGGTTGTCGGTGAACTCCAGCGCCTTCATCGGATCGGTGAACGCGCCGCCCTCCATGCGGTGCCCGGTCGTCTTCGAGAACGACGACAACCGGCCATACTTCTGGTAGCGCACCGCATTCGAGACGACGTCGTACACCACGAACTGCGCGGTCGGGTCGGTCGCCGGCAACGCGGGGCCGGACGGCCCGTTGTTGTAGATCCAGATCGACGCGACCTGCAGCAGCAGGTTCACGATCGCCTGCTGCTGCGCGGATAGCGGCGGACCGTCCCACAACGCCGTGAACCCGGCCAGGTTGAGAAACGGCGTCGGGGCCGGCGCGGTCATCTCAGCCCAGCAGGTCGACGAGCTCTTGCTTGTTCAGCGCTTCGAGCTCGCCGCGGTCGTGGCCGTTGGCGGCGCCATACTCGACCCACGCCTCCTTGGGCGCGACCTTGGGCGGCTTGCCGGCGGCCGCGCCGGCGTCCGACTCGGTGGCCTCGACCGGCGCCGGGACGTCGTCGAGACGCTCGACCAGGCCGTGCCGCAGGAAGTGCTCGGCCTGCTTGTCGGACAGCCACGGAATGACCGCACCGTGGTACTTGTGGTGCAGCTTGCCACCCTGATCCTTCGCGATGACCAGCGCGCCAGTAACTCGGTAGCTCATCAGACCCCCGTGATGTGAACAGCCGCAAGCGGCTCGATGACGATGGGCGTGGTGACCCGGCGGGCGCGGATGCGCCACTTGTCGAGCTTGTCCTCGCGCATGGTCTTGACCTGGATCATCGAGCGTCCGTCGTCGTCAGCGCTGCCGTCCGACTGCGACCCGACGTAGCCCGGTGCCGGCAGGCGCTCATCGACCATTGCGCCGAACACCTTGGTGTCGATCACCGCCGCGTAGGAGCCCGTTCCGCTGGGCAGGTTCGGCGTCGACAGCCAGGTTTTGCCAGCGATCTTGGCCTCGAACCCGATGCCCTCGAACACCGGCATCGACCGCACGCCCTGGCCGAAGTCCTCACGCGGCAACAGCAGCTGCAAGGTCGGGTCGGAGATAGCGGTGGCGAAGGTGTTCAGGTCGCACAGCACCGTGTCGGCGTTGTAGCCCTGCTTCAGCGCGCGCATCTGCTCTTCCGCCAGCAGCACGTCCCGCAGAATGTTCGGCGTTCCTGCGCTGCCGTTCCATGCCTTTGATGCGGCCTGGGTCTGGCTGATCGCACCGACGACCGCGGACATGATGACGGAGTCGACCTGCTGGACCATCGAGTTGACGATCTTGATGAACGCCCGCGACAGCACATCGAAGTTCTGCCGGGCGATTGCCTCGTCGGTGATCTCGGTGTCCAGACCCCACTTGACGACGTCGGCGATCTGCGCGGGGCCGGTCGCCACGCTCGACATCGGGTACTCGGCGCCGGGTGCCACGCTCTGCGGCACGCGGTCGGCGAAAATCGTCTCGATCTGTTCGTAGATGATCGCGCCGGAGTCGGTGTAGAACTGGCCCGTCAGCACCTTGTTGCCGACGAAGATCTGGTCGGCGATGGTCCGCAGAGCGCGCAGCACCATCGTCGGGTCGTTGAGGTACCGGGAGATCGAGTAGATGTCCTGGGTTGCGAGATTCCCGGTAGGGAACGGAGGCGGGAATTCGATCGGCATGACCCGGCACCTAACCTTTCTTTGAAAGTGCTGCTGCGCCAGCGTGTTTGGG
>PPEA01000737.1 GCA_002967005.1 Mycobacterium talmoniae | reverse complement strand
CGGCGGGGTGGTCGCCGCGGCGACTCGGGCACCCGGGACACCAGTTGCCCGGTGCCGCCGCGCAGAAACTCGACCAGCCGGCCGGCCGCGGACAGTTGCACGATCCCGCTGGCCGGGTCCTGCGAGTTCGCGTCGTAGAGCTCCCGCAGCACCCGGTAGGGCCGCAGCGAACGCATCACCGGCGGTTCCTGCGACTGCGCGATCGCCAGCAGGATGGCCTCCAGCACCGCCGGCAACCAGTCGTAGGACGCGGTGAACTGCGACGGCGGGGTCAGCAGCGGGTTCGGGAAGTCCAGCCACTGCTGGTTGTCGCCGTCGTAGATCCGCACCGGCTCGCTGTACGGCGACGCGGGGATCTGGATGCGCCCGGTCACCTGGCCCAGGAACCAGCCGGCGGTCATCGCGCGGCGCTCGGCGTCGCCCATCGGCAGCGAGGCCTGCAGCGGCCGGGTGCGCCGCAGCCGCCAGAACGCGGTGCGGCCGGGGCCGGCGGTCGACGTCCACTGCTGGGCGGCGGGTTTGAGCACCGAATCGAACGCCAACGGCGAATAGTTCGGGTACGACCCGAAAATGTCGACGCGGGTGACGGAGTCCTCGTCGGACAACGACCGGGAGAAGTTGTCCTTGGTGGCCTGATCGATGCGGGGGTTGGCGCGCAACACCTCGGCCAGCGCGTCGGCGACCGGTTGACCCAAAAACGGCACGTCGGAGAATTTGTACCGGTACTCCAGTTGCTGGCCCGGATGCACCACCTGCAGCGACTGGTCGTTGACACTGGCCAGCGGCCGGGCCAACGACAGCGCCTCGTTGAACTTGGTGACGATGTCGCGGCGCCGCGCCGCCAGCTCGGATTCCGCGGCACCGGCGCCGGCGATGAAATCGCGCAGCGACACCTTGCAGAACTCCGAGAACGCCTCGCCGGGACGCGCCACGTACAGCCGGGCCCGGTCCAGCAGCTCGGCGGGTCGGGTGTGGATGTCGTAGCGGGCCAGTGACGGCACCAGCGAGTTCTGCGTGTCCGGGTCGACGCCGAACGCCCGGGTCACCCAGTTCGCGGTGCGCTCCAGCAGCCCGCCGGGGGCCGCGACCCCGCCGGTGGTCTGCCATTGGCCCGAGATCACCCGGGCGGTGCTCTCGGCGACCGCGGCGTAAAACGGCGGCGACCCGTGACCGCTGGCCAGCGCCTTGGGCAGGTCGAGTTCGTAGCGCGCCTTGAACGCCGTCGAGTTGATCAGCAGCACTTCGTTGTTCGCTTCGGCGAACCGGCTGGGCACCAGCTCGTCGGCGTCCGACGGCCAGGCCGCGTACTGGTCGGTGGCCAGCCGCGCCAACCCGACGTCCGCCGGCGGCTCCGAGCGGGCTTTCTCCAGCACCACCTGGCTTCGCCCAGCGCCGCGGACAGCGGCGCCAGCAGTTCGGCGCCGATGACCTTCAGCACGTCCGCGATCTTGGCGGACGCGCTGGCGTACACCGCGCGGCGCAGGTTGCCGTGGAACCCGTCCAGCGCGGTGTGCAACACCTGGTCGGCGTTGGTCATCACGCCCCGCAGCGAGGCCAGCGTGGTCTCCACGTTCGGCGCCAGCGCCACCACGTCGGCGGGACCCATCGCGCCCAGATCGTCCATGGCCGTGGCGAGTTCGTCGTCGATGAAACGGCGCAGCAGATCCACCACGCCGCGGGCGTAGGGCAGGCTGAAATTGGCGATCGAATAGGTGACCGCGGTGTCGATGCGGTCGGCGAACTCCCGGTGCCAGCCGAAGGCCAGCGCGTAGCCGGCGTCGTGCACCGCCTGGGTCAGCGGGCCGCGGCGGTTGGCGACCGCCTGCCGGAAGATCGGCACCCACTGCTCGGCGGTCATCCCCTGCGGGCTGGGCAGATAGCCGCGCAGCTGGCGCTCGATGAGCATGCCGGTGGTGGCGGCCACCGAGCGAGCCGGCAACGCCACGTTGGTGATCCAGCCGCCCAGCAGCTGGATGCGGTTGCTCTCGTCGCCCGAGGTCGGCGGCAGGCCCAGGCCGTTGCAGATGGCCGGCCACTGGCTGTCCAGCAGCGAGTCCAGCTGCTCGGTGGCCGAGGCGGGGTTGCCCGGCTGCAGGTGGCCGAACAGCAGCTTGTCCGCGCAGCTGCGGGCCAGCCGCTGGGCGGCGTATTCGGCGTAGCGGTCGCGGCCCATGGACAGGCTGGAGAACCCGTAGGTGCCCCACGGCAACGGATCCCACACCTCGTTGCCCCAGCCGAGCAGGTCGCGGTCACCGGCCGGGGAGGCGGTGTTGCCCAGGTCGTAGGAGACGAACTGGTCGCTGGCCTTGCCGCTCATCATCAGCCCGGCCAGCCCGCGGCCCAGCCCGCGGTAGACCGCGTTTTGCGACCCGTCACCGAACAGGGTGCGGTCGGCGCCGACGTACCGCCCGACCGGGAACACCCGGGCGAACGGGATCGGCTCCCCTTCGCCCTGCTGCTGGCCCAGGGCCCGCAGGATCCGCACGTCGTGTTCCCGGGCCG
Organism: Mycobacterium talmoniae; assembly: GCA_002967005.1. Classification (GTDB taxonomy): domain Bacteria; phylum Actinomycetota; class Actinomycetes; order Mycobacteriales; family Mycobacteriaceae; genus Mycobacterium; species Mycobacterium talmoniae. The sequence continues at coordinate 903 of PPEA01000737.1, read as the reverse complement.
CACCGGACTGGCTGGCCACGATCTCCCCGAGCATCGCCAACGCGTTGGCGCGCACCCCGATTCGGGCGCTTTCGGGCAGCGAATCGAAGATGTCGGGGGTCACCATGAACACCCCCATCAGCTTGGGGTCCAGGCCCGACACCAGCGTCAGCAGCCGGCAGATGTCCAGCGCCATCGACGCGCCGGCGCCGCCGGCCATCGACGACACCACCAACACCAGCGGCGGCTCGTTGGGGTCGAAGCGGCCCATACCGGGCACCTGCAGCTGCGCCATTTCCGAGATCGCCTCGACCCGGAACAGCTGATCCCAGGCGTTCTGCAGGCGTTGACGGATCTCGCCGGCCTTGCTCAGCGTGATCATCCGGCCGATCGCCCGGTACTGCCCGGCGCCCGCCGAAATCGGGTTGGTCACCCCTTCGGGTTGCCGCGGCGCCCAGGTGGCGATGGTGTCCAGCGCCGACCCGGCCGCCAACCGCTGGGCCAGCGCCCCGTCGAGGGTGGCGTAGCTGCTGCCCTGCGGGCCGCTGCCGATGTAGCTGCCGCCCTGCGCGGGCACATTGGCCAACGCGTCGGGTCCGGTCTCGCCGCCGCTGGGCACGTCGATGTGGACGAACTGCCACCCCGCCGGCAGCGACGACACCCCGGCGGTGTGCAGCTCCGAGCGCAGTTGATCCATCATGTACGCCAGCGTGGCGCCACCGGATCCGCCGCAGCCGACCACCAAGAACCGGCGCATCAGGCTCCTCCTCCAAATGGGTCAAACGGATGGTCGCGACCCGGCCGCTGGTCGTCGGGGCGGGGCGGCGGCGGGTAGTCGGGCCCGGGCATCGGTCTGGGCCTGCTGGGTGTTCGCGTAGGGGTCGTGGTGCCCCGCGGCGTCGGCTGGTGGCCGGTGTCGGCGCG
>PPEA01000736.1 GCA_002967005.1 Mycobacterium talmoniae | reverse complement strand
GGCTGCCCCAGCACGGCGGCCGCATAACCGCCGACGTCGACGAAGCGTCGGGCCGCGGTGTCGGCGGCCGCGCTCACCGAAGGCAGCACACCGACGGCCAGGCAACCCGCCAGCAGCGCGATGATCGGCGCGTAGAGGCTCGGCGGGATCCGGCGCAGCACGGTGTCGGTTCCTCCGCCCCCGCGTCATGGGCCGCGTCGGCGTCGTCCACCGGCGCCGTCCCGGCCCCCCAGTGGGTGAAGCACCGCAGCCCGGCCCGCAGCACCGCGCCGCCGGTCATCGCCGAGATCGCCAGGAACAGCGCCGAGCCCCAGCGCGACCCCACCGCCTCCTCGGACAGCGCCTTGCCCAGCGCGGTCCCAAACGGCGGCAACCCGGCCAACGCCAGCGCCGCCGCGAAATACAGCCCGCCCAGCAGCGGCTGGCCCCGCCCGCGACCCGCCAGGTCCCGCTCGTCGACGCTTTGATGACGGTCCAGCAGCACCCCAACGATCAAGAACAGCGCCGCTTTCGCACCGGCATGTCCGACCACGTAGACCGCCGCCCCGCCGACGGCCGGTGGGCTCAGCGTCGCGGTGGCCACCAGGAACAGCCCCATATGCCCGATCGTGGAATAGGCCAGCAGCCGTTTGAGGTGGCGCTGCAGCAGACACATCACCGCGCCGAGCACCGCGGTCAACACCCCGAGCGCCAGGAAGGTGCGGCCGACCGCGGGCCCCGGCAGCGCTTCGGCGAACACCGTCCAGTACACCCGCCACACGCCGTAGAGCCCGAGCTCGACCATCACACCGGAAAACAGCACGCACACCCCGGCCGGTGCGACCGCGTGCGCGTCGGCCAGCCAAAAATGAAGCGGCACGACCGCGGCCTTCACCAGCAACGCGGCCAACACCAACACGAACGCCGCCACGGTGAGCGCGTCCGGCTCCGCGCTGCGCAGCCCGATCCCCAGTTGCGCCAGGCCCAGCTGCCCCACCCGGGCGTACAGCATGGCGATGCCCACCAACGTCAGGCAGGCGCTCAACGATTGGATGATCCCGAAGTTGAGCGCGCCCTGAATCGCCGACCGGTCTTCAATCTTGATGCCGGTCAACGCATACGCCACCGCCCCCATCAGTTCCAGGAACACGAACAAGTCGAACAGGTCCGCGGCCAGCACAAAGCCGTTCATCGCCGCCAGGAACAGCAACACCAGCGCATCAAAGCGGGGGCCGGCCTCATCCAGGCCGCGGTAGCTGTACAGCACCGCGCACGCCGTCAACCCGCCGACCAGCATCACCAACCCGACCGACATCGGGTCGGCGAGCAGGGCGATACCCACCGCGGTCGACCCGTGCGGCACCCATCCGCCGATCCAGGTCACCAGGCGGTGCTGCCCCACCGCGACGGCCAGCAACCCGGCCGCGCCCGTCGAGGCCAGGGCGATCAGCACCGTCAGCGCGCTGACCGCCGCCCGGGCAGCCAGCGGCCGGCGGCCAACAGCAGGCAGGCGGCCAGGATGGGCGCCGCGATCAGCAGGGGAAGCAGCTGCGCCGCGGTGGTGTGCACGCTCGCCTCAGCCCTTGAGCGCCGACAGCTGGTCCGGGTCCAGGGTGTGGTGGCGTTTTTGGATCTGGATGGCCAACGCCAGCAGCAACGCGGTGACGGTGGCTTGGATGACGATGTCGGTCAACGTCATTGCCTGCACCACCGGGTCCACCACACCCGTCGGCGGCGGCCCGGACCCGCCGAAGATCGGCGGTGCGGCGCCCCGCTGATACCCGACCGCCAGCAGCAGCAGGTAGGTGCCGGCCTGGGCCACCGACAGGCACACCGTGGCGTGGATCAGGTTGCGGCTGCGCACGATTCCGAACGAGCCGATCAGCAGCAGCCAGCCGGCGACACCGTAGATGTAGCCGCTCATCGGCCGCCGTCCCCGGCGATGGTGATCTCCTGGGCCAAAAACTGCGCCAACAACACCGTCATGCCGCACGCGACCTCCAGGCCGACCGCGGCGTTGAGCAGCGCCACCGAGCCGCCGGACAGCAGGTCGCCCAGCGTGCCGGTCGGCAACAGGTTGGCCAGGAAAGCCCCGCCGACCACCAGCCCCGCCACCCCGATACCGGCAAAAGCCGCCGCCCCCAACGCCTCCCCCACATCGAACACGTTGACCGGTCGCAGCCGATCGAGGGCGCGGAAACTGCCGGTGATGTACAGCAGGTGCAAACCGGCCGCCACCACCACCCCGCCCTGAAAACCGCCGCCCGGAGTCAGATGCCCGTGCACCACCAGATCCAGGCCCACCGCCAAACTCACCGGCAGCGCCAGATAGCCGACGAACCGGGTCGCGTCCAACGTCGCCGCGCGGTTGGCCGGCTGGCGGTATTCCCGCTCCTCGACCGCCGGGCGCAGCAGCGCCATCACCCCGATCACCGAACCGAACAGGATCGTCTCCTCCCCCAGCGTGTCCAGGGCCCGTTGGTCGAAGTTGACCGAGGCCACCGCGTTGGCGGTCGCGCGCGACAACGCGGCCCGCACCGCCAGATCCCGGTACAGGTGGTGGGTCTGCCCGAACACGGGTAGCTCGCCAAAACCCCACCACAGCAGCAGCGCCAGCCCGGCCGCCCCGGCCAGAAACAAGGTGGTGCGGGCCCTGCGGGTCATCGGCTGGACTCCTGCTCGTGTCGGCGCACCGCCCGGATCGTGAGCATGACCATCAGCGGAACCACCGCGCCGCCAATCACCAACTGCGACAACGCGACGTCGGGGGCCTGCAGCAGCACGAACAGCACGGTGAGCGCGAGCCCGAACACCGACAGCGCGATCGCCTGCCGATCCGGCCGGGCGGTCAGCGCGACGACGGTTCCGGTGACGCCCACCAGCGTCACCGCGGTCAGCAGCAGCGCGGTCACGACGGTGAGTCCTGTTCGACCACACCGGCGTACTGTCCGGTCAGCCGGGCCGTCGCCGCCGACATCACCGGGGCGGTGGCCAGCACCACGGCGGTGATCACGACGACCATCGCCGACGCCGCGGTCCAGCCTTGGCGCAGCACCAATCCCAGCCCGATCAACGGGGCGCCCACCGATGTCGTCACGGTCAGCAGGTGCAGCCGATCGAACACCGCGGAACGCGCGGCCGCCGCCAGCGCGGACACCACCATCACCAGGACACCGGCGAAAACCAGGCCCCAGCCGACCCATTCCACCGGCCCGGTCATGGCTTGGGCACCAACAGCCGGGTGTAGACCAGGGTGCCCGGAAAGGTGATCAACGCCAGTACCAGCGGCACGATCAGTCCCCAGTCCTGGTGCCAGCTGACCGCCAGCACGGTCAGCGCCATGATCACGGCGATGCTGGCGAATTCCAATCCGACCAGCCGATGCCGGGGCCGCCCGCGCGACGCCATCCATATGCCGGGGACGAACACCCCGAGCAGCAAGCCCAGCGCCGCGGCCTCACCCAGGCTCACCGCCGCACCCCCGCCTCCAGGCCGGCGGGGTGGGGGCCGATC
>PPEA01000735.1 GCA_002967005.1 Mycobacterium talmoniae | reverse complement strand
CGGCGCCGGCCGTCGGGTGCCCGGCGTGCGGGGTGAGCACCGACGCCGCCGCTGAGCCGCGGTTGACCACCAGCGCGTTGACGAACTTCGCGGTGTCGGCGAACTTCGCGGAGTAGGACTCGGTCTTGACGCGCCGGGCCCGCTCGATGAGTTCGGGGTCGGTGGCGGTGGCCTGCAACCACGACACCCAGTTGTGCCCGGCGTCGGCGAATTCGGTGATCAGCTCGTGGCTGAGCTCGGGGGTGTCGGGCAGCGCCAGGGCGAACGCCGCCCGATACACCGGCTTCAGTTGTGGGCCGGCGGCGCGTACCACCTCCACCAGTTCGGCGTATTCCTTCTCGGAGGCCAGGCATGCCAACTGACCCAGCAGCTCAACGTCTTCGAATAGCGGTGTGCTGGCGGGTGGTCGCGGCTCGTAGTAATACGGCAGGGAGTAACGGCGCCTGCGTTGGTTGTCGTAGTCGACGATGACGGTGTGGGAGAGGCTGCCGATCAGCAAGCGGGCAGCTTCGACCACCCCGGCGTCGGCGACGATGGCTCGCATGAACGAGGCGCCCTCGGTCGACCAGTGGCGGGTCCGCTGCATCGCCAGCAGGATGTGGCATTGGGTGGGCGTATAGGACCCCGGCTGTTGGCTCCACAGGGAGGCTAGTGGGTCGCGCAGGTCCGACTGGGTCGCGTCCAGGTCGAAGAGTTCCCCGTTAGCCTTCGCGGCGTCGATAATCCCCGCCCAATCCGGCTCGGGCAGGTGCCGCGGCGGGTGGGCGCGGGTCGGCGCGGCCGCGGCGATGAACTCCTCGTCGAGGTCCACCGGGTCGCCGTCGGCCAGCCAGGGCGGGACATCGGCGATGTCCGGGTTCGAGGCCGATGCCGCCGGCGGCTGGGGCGGCGTCGGTGTGGTGGGCTCCGGTGCTGATGGTGCCCCGTCGACTTCGGTGTAGCCCTTCTTGGTTTTCTGGTCGACGAGCTTGGTCAACTCCGCATGCGCGGCGCTGGGGGTGGGAAACGACTTGGTTTGGGTTTGCCCGGCGGTGCCGATGCGTCCCCAGCTGATCACCAGGTCGGCGCCCTGCGCTTCGGCCTGCCAGAACTTGCTCGACGATCCGCTGACGCATTCCAGCCGCCGCACTTGGTCAACCACGTAAGCCCTCCAGATCGCGGATCAGTTCGCTGGCGGTGATGTCGTCGAGTTCGCCGAAGGTGCGCGTGGTTGCGTCCATGCCCCAATGGCCCGGCATGCCGATAAACACTCGGGTGATGTGCTGCTCGGGGAAGGTGTCGATGGCTCCGGTGGCGATGCCCTCGGAGAGTTCGGCGACCGCGATCCGCCCGCCCGGCAGCGGTTTTTCCATTTCGTGGACGACGCCGGCATCCAGTGGTGTGCCGCGCTGCCAGCCGCGGTTGGTGAGGCCGAGGATTTTGCCGGTGGGGACGGTCAGGTCTTTCCAGCGCTTGAGCTCGGTGGCGGCGTGTTCGGCGTCGGTGAGCCGGTAGGTGTCCCGGTCCAGTTGGGGAAAGGGTTGCAGCAGTTCGTAATCGGTGAACAGCTGACCGAACCCGGCGGTCTCTTGGGCGGAGAGCTCCAGGGGGTGCGGTATCCCGATCACGGCGTCGACGGGCACGGTGAGCGGTTCGTCGTCGGCGTCGGTGTGCTGGCCGTCCTCGGCGACCCGGAAGCAGCGTTGAACGGTGTTGGTCTCGCCGTAGTGCGCCCAGACCAGCCGGCGCGCCAGGTGACGCACCAGCGGGTGGCCGGCCAAAAACTGTTCGAACACCGGTGCGTCCCAGCGCCGGCGGGCGCACATGGCCAGTTCCAGGCGCAGCAGTTGTTGGCTGGCCACGGTGCGGGCATCTTTCTTGAGCGTCTTCCAGCGTGCGATGGCAGCGGCCGCCAACTCGGTGTCGTCGTCGCGGCGGGCCTTGGGCAGTTCTTTGAGCCGGGCGCCGTCGGTGTCGCGCACGAACGGTTTGAGTGCCTCGTCGAAGCCGACCCGGAACAGGCGGGGGCCGAAGTCCAACACCAGGGTGCCGTCGGTGTCGAGCCCGAGATCCGGGGCGAGGCGATCTTCCAATTCGGTGGTGCTCAGGCCGCGGTCGGCGGCGATCTGGTCGATCTTCTCGCGGGCCCGTTGCTGCAGCGCCTTGAATTTGACCTTGTTGGCGACACCGTTGAGCATCAGCAACGCCACATCGGAGCCGATGCCTTCGAGCACATCCAATCCGGTGACCGCGCGTTTGTGCTGGGATTCGCCGGGCCAGGTGCGCAGCAGCGGGGTGAGCTGGCGGGCGGTGTCGTCGTTGCCGAGCAGCCCCAGGCTGGTCATCGCCCACGAATCCTTGGTCGTCCCACCGGCATTGAGCCAAGCGGTGAACATATCCCAGCCGAAGTCGGCCAGCGAATCAGGGTTGCAGGCCTCCGTGACTTGACCGATTCCCGCGTAGACGCCGTCGGTGGTGGGGAAGGCCAGCATGGTGCCCAGATGGTCTATCGCAGACAGCGGCAGCGCCTTGCCGGTGCGCAACAGTGGGCGCCGCCACGTGTTGGGGTTCCAAAAGGCAGGCAGTTTCGCGCGTTTGGTCGGGAATAGCCCGGTCGGGTCCTCATCGAGCATCGCGGTAACCGCCGCAGTCACGTCCTCGCGATCGTATTGCGCCGCCGTACCGAGGACCAGTTCCCGCGATCCGTCGGCGGCCAGGAACCGCAGGGCGGCCTCAGCGTTATCGCGGGCCTCCCCGGGCCCGCCGATCGCCGCTGGGATCAACCCCGCCGCCGCGTGCTCGGGGTGCGCGCGCAACCAGTCGATGGCCGGTTCGCGTAGGGTCTTCGACTTGTAGTAAGCCCGCGCGACCAGCGGGGCCAGCTCCACAGCGCCGACGACCATCGCGGTTTTCAGGTAATCGGTGGGCCGGCGACGGACCACGCTGACCAGGCCGGGCAGGGCATCGACACCGTGGTGGGCGAGTACCTCGCTTACCCCGTAGTCCGCATCTTGGGTGCCGGCCAAGGCGTTCCACAGTCGCAGCGCAAATCCCGGCGAGATCGCATCCAACGTTGCCGCGGCGTTGCCGCACAGCAAGTAGCCGTTGGTGTCGGTGGAGGCATGCTTTTCGGCGGTTTTATATGCCCGTACCCAGGCTGATAGGCGGCGACGCTGGCCGCGACATCGCCGGATATCAGCGCTGCCGTCAGGTCGTGTTGAAGGCTGTCGGGCAGTTCGGGGATGCGCCAGGAGTAGCGCGGCCGGCACATGGACTGTGCCAGTTCCTGCGCCGTCGTAATCGGCTGGCCCGAGAGATGGCGGAGGGGGCGCTGGCCGCCTTGCCGGGTCACCACCGGGGCGAGCGGGAGCGGCTCGATTCCGTCCACCTGCGGCCGGTCCCGTTTGGGTCGCAGCCACGGCGGGTCGGCCAGCACCCGCGGCAGCTCGTCGGGGGCCGCCTCGTCGATGCTCGGTGCCCAGCTGTGCGGCGATCTCGTCGAGGACCGCGCCGG
>PPEA01000734.1 GCA_002967005.1 Mycobacterium talmoniae | reverse complement strand
CGACGAGCGCCAAGCCGCCCAGCACGAGGGCCAGCGCCCGTGGCCGCGTCGGTGCGCGGGGCGGCCTGCCGCGGTTGCTGCCGGCCGGCGCCGACGGTCATCGCCCCCTCAACCACACCCGGACACCTTCCCCTCGAACAGTCGCCCAAACCCTACCGGAGGCGGCCGCAGCGCCCGCTCACAGTGACGCCCGCGCATTTAGGCGCGCTGAAGCGCGCTGGCGCGCGCGATACTGGTGAGGTGACCAAAATGCTGCCGTGAGCGCCTCGACCACAACCGTCCGATAGGTCACACCCAAGAACGGAAACCACATGTTGCGAGCGATCGGTTGCGCGGCGGCTCTGCTGATGTGTGGTGTGCTGGCGGTGGCCTGCCACACCCCGTCGCCGCCGGCGGCGAACACCACGTCCGTTCAACCCGCACCGCCCGACCAGTCGACGGTCTTCTTTCCCACCACGCTTGACACCTACGGCCTGAATCTCACGCAGGTCGACCGGAATCATCTGTCCGAGCTGTATGCACTGCGGCAGATCGATCCGTGCGGTTTTGTCGACCCACAAATCCTGACCGCCAACAACCACAAGGACTTCAGCTACACCTACAGCGCTGTCTCCGAGATTGAGGAGGCACCCGCGAGTGTTTCTCCGGTTGCGCCGCTGGGCGGTGACGCCTGCACGATCGCCTTTCCGTCGACCCAGACGGGTCTTTCGCTCCAGGTCTTGCCCGGCGAGCCCAGACTCAATGACCAATGGTTCAGCCCGGATTCGTCGCACCCCGGCCTGACGACACGGACCTCGCCGTGCATGTTCCGTGCGGCGCTTCCGCTGACGGGACTGGCGGGCGCCCCGAAGTCGATGCGTGATCCCGTCATCGAAGTGGACCGGGTGAACATCACCAATGGCTGGCTGGACTTCGACGACACCTCGTTATGCCCACTGGCCGAGGCGATCGCCGCCGACGTTGCCGCGCACGCTCGTCAACGAGGCGTTGCCGTGCATTCCGCCGATCGTGGTGCTGTTGCCGCGAAATTTCTGACCAGCGATCCCTGCGCCACCGCACCGGACCTGCATGCGGTGGGCTTCGTCTGGAAGGAGCCGAACCCCGAGGCGCAGTCGCCAACTACCTGGCGGCATCCCGGTGTCTGCAACCTCGAATTCGCTAACGTCAACACCGATCCCGACGTTTTGTACGCGGTGGTCAAACACGGACTCGCCGCGTGGTCGGACGCCATGATCACCTCGAACTATCTGCGACCCCTGGGCCGCAGCGAGCGCGACGGTGTCACGCTCTTCGACTTCACTAATAGCAGCGACGACGGCTGTGGGACCTTCGTGATCGCCAAGGCCGACGTCCGCATCGAACCCGTTAGGTCCGGGTCCGGTGCCGATCTGACCGCACCCACCCCCGTCGTCATCGTGAAATTGGGTACGCCCGCAGGCGAGGACTGCGCCGAAACCGCCAGGCAGGCCGCGTTCGCCGCCATCAAACGTGCGACGTAAGCCCAAGGAGTGATGCCCGTGTCATATCTCCCGAAGCGCATGGCCGAACGCACTACATGGATTACCAAGAGGGTTAGCGCAATCCTTGCCGTGGTGGCGCTCTCGGCGACCCCGCCACCCGCGGCAGCGTCGCCGTCCGGATTCTGCGCAGAACTTGGCGGCTCCTGGGATCAGGGGTCCGCAACCTGCACATCCACCGCAACCAACGCCAAACACCTCACCGCGACACTGACCGCCAGATATCCCACGGACCTGATTGACGACCCGACCGCGGGACCGGTCCTTCAGGGCTTCGTACGCGGACTCTTCGAACGATTCGGGCATCCTGGCGACCGGCTTTCCCAGGACGGTAGCGTCGACCTGACCTACCAGACCTACGAACACCCGCCCGCTACGAAATCCTTTGTCTTCACTAACGACTGGTACCTCGGCGGGCCGCATCCCAACGACGAGATCGACGCGTTCACCTTCGACCTCGCGCGGAAGAAGCAGCTGGCATTGGCCGACCTGTTCTGCACGGGGACCGACACCCCCCGCGCACTCTTCCCCTTCGTGAAGCAGTATGTCCAGCCGCAGGTCGACCCGCGTTGGGTGCAACCCGACGGGCCGGGGGTGACCTACGCCAGCGGGTACAAGGCGTGGGCTCTGGACGGCGACGACCTCGTCATCCTGATGCCGGACGGCCGCACCGGCCCGGTGCACGCCGGCGCCTTCACCGCCCGCATCCCGCTCACGGCGCTGCGCCCAATCCTCCGCGAGGGCGGCTGTTCGACCTGAATCCCGGCGTCCGCGTGCCGTTCAGCGCTGGGCGTCGAGTTCCGCCGAATCCACCAGCCGTGCCGGGAGCACTTCGCCCACCAGCCGTCGGGGCGCACCTGCACCATCATCCGGCGGCCGCACGCCGCGCAATAGCGGGGCGGCTCCAAACCCAGCTGTGCGGCCGTCGGCACCGAGCCACCGGCCGGATCGTCGCTCTGCACGCCGGTGTAGACGTTGTAGACGCCGGCCCCGACCGGGGCCGGCAAGTCGCGCACCATCACAGGGTGGCGTTGAGCGCCTTGATCGGCATCTGCAGATCGTCGAGCAGTTCCAGGTCGGCCTCGGCCGGCCGGCCCAGGGTGGTCAGGTAGTTGCCGACGATGACGGCGTTGATGCCGCCCAGGATGCCCTGCTTGGCGCCCAGATCCCCCAACGTGATTTCGCGGCCGCCGGCGAAGCGCAGCATGGTGCGCGGCAGCGCCAACCGGAACGCGGCCACCGCCCGCAGCGCGCCGACGGTGAGCCGGTGCAGCGCGGGGGCCGGGCCCGCTCCTCGCCGGCGAGCCGCTCGGCGGTCTCCAGGATCGCGCACGCGCAGGTGTAGCGGCCGTAATCGCTGACGATGTCGGTGGCGAACGCGTCCAGCGACACGACCTGGGTGACGATGTCCAGGTTGCGGCCGGGGTGCAGTTGGACGTCGATGTGCGCGAAGGGTTCCAGGCGGGCGCCGAACTTGCTGCGGGTGCGGCGCACCCCCTTGGCGACCGCGCGGACCAGCCCGTGGTCGCGGGTCAGCAGGGTGACGATGCGGTCGGCTTCACCGAGCTTGTGTTGGCGGCACACCACCGCCCGGTCCCGATACAACCGCATCACACCAGTCTGGCATCACGTCGCACCGTCGCCGCGGATGCGCGCCGATACCCTCGTCAGAGATGACTGTCCATCGCCGCTTTCCGACCCTGACCGACCAGCTCTACCAGCTGGCCAGCCGCGAGATGAGCTCGGTCGAGATGGTGCGGCGCTCGCTGCACGCCATCGACGCCAGCCAGTCCACCCTCAACGCGTTCCGGGTGGTGCTCACCGAGTCGGCGCTGGCCGACGCCGCGGAGGCCGATAAGCGCCGGGCCGCCGGGGACACCGCGCCGCTGTTGGGGGTGCCGATCGCGGTCAAGGACGACACCGACATCGCCGGGGTGCCGACCGCCTACGGCAGCTCCGGGTATGTCTCGGAGTCGGTGCGG
>PPEA01000733.1 GCA_002967005.1 Mycobacterium talmoniae | reverse complement strand
CACGGTACGGCCGACCGGGCCCGCCCCGGGCAGGGCGACGGCGTCATCGGCGGCGTACACGTGTGGGCTGTCGGCGTCGTCCTCGGCGTACACCGCGACGCTGCGCAGCCCAAGCTCGGTGGCGGTGCGGATGATGCGGAGCGCGATCTCACCGCGGTTGGCGATCAGCAGCGTCATCGCAGCGCCGGCCCCCACTGCACCTGCTGGCGCAGCCGATCCTTGCGCAGCTTACCGCTGGCGGTGCGCGGCAGCGCCTCGGTGACCACGGTGATGTATTGCGGGACTTTGAAATCGGCGAGTTGGTCACGGCAGTGGTCCAGCACCGCGGTCAGGTCAACCGGTTCCCGGTCGGCGACCAGCACGGCGCCCACCTTTTCGCCCATCACGTCGTCGGGCACCCCCAGCACACAAGCGTCGGTGACCCCGGGCGCCGACAGCAGCGCCGCCTCCACCTCGACGCTAGACACGTTCTCGCCGCCGCGGTTGATGATGTCCTTGAGCCGGTCGATGAGATGGACCCGGCCGGCGTCGTCGACCCGGACCACGTCCCCGGTGTGTAACCAGCCGTCCACGATGGTGGCGGCGGTGGCCTCCGGCCGGTTCCAGTACCCGCCCATCACGTTGGCGCCGCGCACCACCAGTTCGCCGGTGCGGGGATCGTCGCCGAGCGGCACCACCCCGATGTCCCCGGAGGGCACCGCGTACCCGACCGAGTCGGCGTGCTGCACCGCCTCGGCGTCCGGCAGCACCGTCATCAGCGACGCGGTCTCGGTCATGCCGTAGCCGTTGAACACCGTCGCCGCACCGAAGGCGTCGCGCAGCGCCCGCACCAGCGACGGCGCGATGGGCGCCCCGCCGTAGCCCACCCAGCGCACCCCCGACACGTCGGCGTCGGCGAACGCGTTGTGCCGCAACAACAACGCGTAGATCGCCGGCACGGTCACCAGCGCCGAGATCCGTTCGGCGGGCAGTGCCGCAATCAAGTCGGGCAGGCTCAGCGCGGGCAGGATCACCGCCGCACCCCCGGTGTAGGCGGCGGCCAGCAGCTGGGAGTTGCAGCCGGTCACGTGGAACAGCGGCACCGAGATCAGGGTGCGCAGCCCCTCGCCGATGTCGCGCGGCTGTCCCAACCCGCGCAGCATGTTCTCGGCGTTGGTCACAAACGCCTCGTGACTGGTCGGCACCCCCTTGGGGTGGCCGGTGGTGCCCGAGGTGTAAAACAGCGCGGCGGTGTCGGTGCGGCTCAACCCGTCGACCAGGTACGGGTCGCCGTCGGGCAGCGCGGTGTCGGGCGCGAGATCGATCCGCGCACCGGCGTCGGACAACACGAACTCGACCTCCGGCGCGGCCGAGCGGGTGTTGACCGCGACCGGCACGCCACCGGCCATCAGGGTGCCCCAAAACGCCAACACCCAGTCGATGCCCGCGGGATACCGCACCCCGACCCGGTCGCCGCGGCGCAGCCCGTCCGCGCGCAGCCCGCCGGCCACCCGGCCGGCGCGCTGCCACAGCTGCCGATACGTCAGGCGATCGCCACCGAGTTCCACCACCGCTTCGGCCTCGGGACGTGCCTCCACCTGCTCGGCGAGCATGTCCAGCAGGGTGGCCGGCAGCCGCTCGTAGTGCGCGACGCCGCGGTCATCCCGGATCACCCCGGTGGTCGGGAACGGGTTGTGGTGGCGGGGGATCTCCGTCACGGGAATCATCGTCGTGCTACCCGTCTCGGCGCAGCAGCGCGGACAGGCTTCGCCAGGTGCCGCGCAGCGCGTAGAGGGCCGTCACCGCCGACGCCAGGACCATCACGACGAACATCGGCAGCCAACTGGCCCGCTCGTGATCCACGTTCCACCACACCAGCGTGAACAGCACGGCGCACACGAACAGCACGATGTCGCGCCAATCGCCGTGCAGGGACGTCGCCATCGCCCGCAGTGCCCGACCGCGGTCGAACGTCGCCACCAGATCATCGATGCGGCCGTCGATGGTGCGCTGCAGATCCGCACGCCGCTGCTGTTGCTGCTCCGGTATCCGGTCGAGCAGATCGAGGTCCTGTTTGATCATGGCGCGGATATCGGGGCCCTTGAAGTTTCCCGCCACCACCCCGAGCAGCGCCCCGCCGGCGACGGTGCGGTGCCCATGACAATGCTGGCCAAACCCGGCATGGTCGCGTCGTCCCCTTCCGTTCGGTCCCCGCGCCACATTACGACCGTGTCCGACGTGCACCAACTACTTCGACAAGCGGGTTGCCAGGGTCGCGGCAGCGGGCCGCAATACAGTGGCATCGTGGCCGCGAGACGATCGGAGTACCGCCGGTGAAGAAATGCGTCTGCGCGGTCGGCGCCGTGCTGGCCGTCGTGGTCGGCCCGCCGGCCGTCGCAACGGCCGGCACCGACGACGACGCGTTTCTGCAGTCCCTCGCCGGCCAGGGCATTACCGGCGACCCAAATCAGCTGGTCGCGGCCGGTCACACCGCCTGCGACGACCTGTCCGGGGTGGCTGTCGGGGAACCCGGGTTTGCCCGGCTCGCGGCGCTGCGCGCCGTCGCCGACGCGCTGCAGCTGCCGCTGGAACCGCAGGCGGACTTCGTCGTGCGCGCCGCCGAGACCGCCTACTGCCCGCAATACGGTGGGTTATGACGCGCGGTGTGGAAAGGGACCAGATGAACGACGCGTTGGCGCGGTCCGGCATCCTCCAGGGCGTCACTCCCGAAGCCGCGGCCGCCCTGATCAGCCACCTGCAGCAGGTCACTTTCCCGCCCGGCCACACGGTATTCGTCGAGAACGAGCCCGGCGATGAGCTCTACGTCATCTTGGCGGGCAGGATCAAGGTCGGCCGCAAGACCGCGGACGGCCGGGAAACGCTGATCACGCTGATGGGCCCCGCCGACATCTTCGGCGAACTCGCGCTGTTCGACCCCGGCCCGAGAACCTCGACGGTCACCACCCTCACCGAGGTCCGCGCGGTGACGATGGACCGTCACGCCTTGCGGGCCTGGATCGTCGAGCGCTCCGAGATCGCTGAACAGTTGCTGCGGGTCTTGGCGCGTCGGCTGCGGCGCACCAACAACACCCTGTGCGACCTGATCTTCACCGATGTGCCGGGGCGGGTGGCCAAGCAACTGCTGGACCTGGCGATGCGGTTCGGCGCGCGCGAGGGCGACACGCTGCGGGTCGATCACGCGCTCAGCCAAACGGAACTCGCTCAGCTGGTGGGCTCCTCACGAGAAACCGTCAACAAGGCGCTGGCGGACTTCACCCAGCGCGGCTGGATCCGGCGGAGCGGCAAAACCATCTTCATCGACCAACCCGCCAAACTCGCCCGCCGCGCGGGATCATGATCGCCTCGGGGCCACAACCAAAGTCGCCCCCGACCCCGGCCAAATTCAGTGGGCTGCCCGCCAGGTGATCAGCACCCGGTTATAGAGCAGCCGCCGCATGCGGGCACCGGGCAACGTGGCCCGCAGGTGGTCGCGCAGCTGCGCCAGCGTCTCCGGCGGCGGCCACTTGATCGGCGCCGAATGCTGCCAGCTGCCTCGCACCCGGACCACGACCCCCGCTGG
>PPEA01000732.1 GCA_002967005.1 Mycobacterium talmoniae | reverse complement strand
TGGCGCGCACCCCGGCGCGGCGGTCGGCGCGGTGGTCCCGGCGCAGCACGGCGATCTCCCAGCGGGAAACCTCGGCCTTGGCGTGGAAGATGTCGACGGCATGGTCGCGCAGCTGCGTGGCCGGGCCCTCGCTTGCCCGCAGCGCGTCCTCGTCCAGCCACGACGACGTGATGATGCATCTGCCGCCGTCGCGGTCGACCAACATCGACATCCCGACGCATCCCGGCATGTCGGCGAGGGTGGGCATCACCACGTCGCGGACGTGGGTAATGCCCTCGTCGATGAACGACGGGTGCGCGTGGATGGTGGAAGAACGTGCGTACATAATCCGCCTCCGTCAGTTGCGAGACTCGGTTGTGATATCCACCATGCTCCGGTGGCGGCGCCCAGACAACGGTTACTGAAGAGTCAGGTCCAAACCGTGCCCGGGCCGTGATGAGTTTCGCGGGCCGCGCCGGTCTATCTGATCAGTGCCGATCAGCGAAGGAGAGCCCGCGATGCCCACCATCACCCCCTGCCTGTGGTTCGACAACCAGGCCGAAGAGGCGGCCAAGCTGTACACCCGGGTGGTGCCGAACTCGGCGATCACGGCGGTGACCCACTATCCGGCGGACACCCACGGGCATGCGGCCGGTGAGGTGCTGACGGTCGAATTCACCCTGGACGGTCGGCCGTACACCGCCCTGAACGGCGGCCCGCAGTTCCCGTTCACCGAGGCGGTGTCGTTTCAGATCGGCTGCGCCGACCAGCGCGAGGTCGACTGGTACTGGAGCGAGCTGACCGCCGACGGGGGCAGCGAAGGGCCCTGCGGCTGGCTCAAAGACCGCTTCGGGCTGTCTTGGCAGATCGTGCCGCGCCGGCTCACCGAACTGCTCGCCGACCCGGACCCGCGGGTGGCGCGGCGGGTGAGCGAACAGATGATGACCATGGGCAAGCTGGATATCGCCCCGCTGGAGGCCGCCGCGAAGGGGTAGCTCTGCTGAAATCGACGTCCATATGGCGCAACAGCCCGATTCTGGGGGCTATAGGTCAATCTGGACGTCGATCTCAGCAGTGTCTCCGCCGCAGGGAACGCCGCGTCGTCACACCCGACACAACAGCCCCACCGTTGTCCTGGTCGCCGGTGGGGCTGGTGACTAGGCGGTGCTCGGATCGGATTGCTGGTCTTCCTCTGCACCGAGTTCGGCGATCAGCTGGGCGGTGCGGTTCCGCAGCACCAGCGCGATCACCGTGCCACCCACCACCGCCACCACCAGGCCGATCCAGGAAAACCGCTGCAACCAGCGCTCGGCGGCGACACCGGCGTAATACACCAGCGCGGTGGTGCCGCCGGCCCAGCAGATCGCGCCGGACACGTTGGCCATCAGGAACCGGGGGTAGGGCATCTTCACGCCCCGGCCAGCGGTCCGGCGAAGATCCGCAGCAACGCGATGAACCGGCCGAAGAACACCGCGTGCGAGCCCCAGCGGTGGAACAGGTGCTCGGCCAGCGCGACGTGGCCGTGGCCGAAATGGCGCGGGAACCGGCGCCCCAGCCAGTCGAACAGCGGCATGCCCAACTTCCGGCCGACTGTGTAGCCGATCGAGTCGCCGACGGCCGCCCCGAGCACCGCGGCGGCCCCGACCCCGACCGGGTTGACCGCCAGCTCATGGCGGGACGACAGCAGCGCCGCACCGACCAGCATGATCTCGCCGGGCAGCGGGATGCCCAGGCTCTCCATGCCGATCACCGCGCCGACGACGACATACACCAGGAGCGGGGGAATCGACTGCAGCAGGGCGTCCACGTCCATGCGGTTAAGCATGCCCGACCGGGGTCCGTCCCCGCCCAGCCGAATGTGCGGTTGTGTCACGGTTGCGCCGGCGACGCGTGCATTAAGTCCACATTCGGCGTGGCAGCGGGCAGGAGTGCGATGCTTACGAACGTCTCCTATACCTGCGCGACGAGGAGGGCACCGTCGAGTTCTCGTTAGCCTGGCTGCTGCACCCGCTCCCGGTGCAGACCTTTCTGGACGACATCTGGGGGGCGAGGCCCTACCACGTGCCGCGGAGCGCCCCCAACTACTTCGATCGCCTGCTGCACGGGCCGTCCGCGGTTGATGAACTCTTGGAGCACGTGCGCCCGGATCCATCGACGGTGCGCCTGGTCAAGGGCGGCGAGGACCTGGACCTAGCCGCCTACCGGAACGCCGACGGCAGCCTCGATCTTGGCCGCGTCCGCACCGCCGTCGCCGACGGCTACACCATCGTCCTGAACGCGCTGGACGGCTACGTGCGCACACTCGGCGCGTTGTCCCACGCCATCGAGGCGGAGCTGAACTTCCCGACCCGGGTCAACGGCTACGTCACGCCCCCCGAAGCACGGGGTTTCGTCCCGCACTACGACCCGCACGACGTGGTGGTCCTGCAGATCCACGGATCCAAACTCTGGCACGTATCCACCGGCGAGCCGGTAGCACCACACCAGATGCTGGGCCGGGACATGACGCCCACACTCGAGTCGCCGACCGAGTTGCGCTTAGAAGCCGGTGATGTGCTGTACCTGCCGCGCGGCCTGGTGCACGGGGCCGAAACCCAGTCGGAGCAGTCGGTCCATCTGACCGTCGGAATCCACGCGCCCACGGTGCTGACCCTGCTGACCCATGTGCTGCACGCCCTCAGTGTGCGAGACGACCGCGTCAACGCCCGGCTGCCGCCGCGGCATCTCGATGACGCCGACGTGCGGGCCAGCCTGGGCGACCTGGTGCGTGACGTGGCCAAGACCGTCGATGACCCGCGCGTGATCGCGGACGGCCTCGACACCATGGAAGAGATCCTGGTCCAGCGGGGCCGCTGCCCACCGGTCGGGCAGATCTCGAACGCGGTCGGCATCGACGGAGACACCCGGGTGGTCAAGTATCAGCCGCTGTATTCGCGGGTGGTCTCCGGTGCCGGCGGCGTTGCTTTGCAGTTTGCTCAACTGTCGATCAAGCTCGCTTCCGATCAGAAAGCCGCGCTGCTGTTCCTGTCCCGGAATACCGAGCCGTTTCGGGTTCGCGATCTGCCCGGACTGGGTGCGGCCCAGCAGGTCGAGTTAGTCCGAACGCTGATCACCACCGGGTTCCTCACCCGGCTCCCGGACGACGAGAGTTAGCGCGGTCTGCCCCGAGCGAGATAACCCCGTCGCTGTTGCGGATACGGCTCCGCCACAGTCCACGTAAAACCGGATTGAATGCCGGTGAATCGTCCGCAATTGCCCATTGCGGAACGTAGCGCGTCGGCGAACAATCGACCTGTGGAATGCACGGGCGCTGTGCATGCGGTCGCAACCTCGACCCCGGTTGTGGGCGGGCGAAAATGACGTTCCCGATCTGGATGGCCGCGCCGCCGGAGGTGCATTCGGCGTTGTTGAGCAGCGGACCTGGGCCGGGGCCGCTACTGGCATCGGCGGGGGCGTGGACCTCGTTGAGCGTCGACTATCAGACCGCGGCCGCCGAACTGAGCGAACTGCTGGCGGCGGTTCAGTCCGGGGCGTGGCAGGGCCCCAGCGCGGAGTCGTATCTGGCCGCGCACGTGCCGTATCTGGCGTGGCTGATGCAGGCCAGCGCCGACA
>PPEA01000731.1 GCA_002967005.1 Mycobacterium talmoniae | reverse complement strand
ACGTTGGGGTCAGGAGGTGGTCGCGGTGGTGGCGTTGGCCGACGGTGCCGCCGCGGACGCCGCCGCGCTCATCGAGCACGCCGCGACGTCCATCGCCCGCTACAAGCTGCCCAAGGCGGTGGTGTTCCGGGAGGTCATCGTGCGCAGCCCGGCCGCAAGGCCGACTACCGCTGGGCCCGCGAGCAGGCCATCGAGGGCTAGCCGCATGCGTTATGCGCCGAGCGTGTACTGAGCGCGAGTTTCGGGCCGATTTTTTCGGTCTGAGTACACGTTCGGCGCCACACCCGTCTAGCCCCGCGCAGCCGACGCCGGGTGCGGTTGCGGCCCGGCGCAGCGTGGCGTCGGCGTAGAGCCGCATCGGCGGCGAAACGGCGGCGCGGCCGTGCCGGTCAGGCTGAACGGCAGTCGGAGCCCACCACGGTGCGGTAGTGGCTGAACGCGTCGAAGCCGGCCTTGCCGTGGTAGGCGCCCATGCCGCTGCGGCCGACGCCACCGAACGGGGCCGCCGACGGAATCATCTGGGCGGCGAAGTCATTGCGCGCCACCCCGCCGCTGCGGGTGCGGCGGATGAAGCCGCGGAAATCCTCGTTGTCGGGTCCGTACCAGTACGCCACCAGCGGCGCCGGGCGGGCGTTGATGTAGTCGATGGCCGCGGTCAGGTCGGTGTAGCCCTGCACCACCAGCACCGGGCCGAAGATCTCTTCCTCGGCGATTCGCATCCGCTCGTCGACGTCGCGGACGATGGTGGGCGCGATCTTGCGGGCCCGCCGATCGGGCAACAGTTCTCCTGCCGGAGCGACGGTTTCGACGGTGGCGCCGTGGGACCGGGCGTCGTCGATCAGGCCCAGCACCCGGTCGAAATTCGCCGCGTTCACACTCGAGCAGTAGTCGCCGTTGGTGGCGATGGTGGGAAACATGCCGCGCAGCGTCTCCCGGGCCACCTCGACGAAGGTGTCGATGCGGTCGTGGGGCACCAGCACGTAGTCGGGACACACGCAGACCTGTCCCCCGTTGACCATCCGGGCGGCCGCGATGCGCGCGGCCGCCCGGCGCAGGTCGGCGTCGGGGGCGACGACCACCGGATTCTTCCCGCCGAGCTCCAGCGTCACCGGAACCAGGTTGGCCGCGGCGGCGCCGCCCACCAGCGCGCCCACCGACGGTGAGCCGGTGAAGAACAGGTGGTCGAACGGCAGCGCCGCGAACGTCGCCGCCACCTCGGGTCCGCCGGTGACGACCGCCAGTTCGTCGGCGTCGAAATAGCGCGGCGCCAGGTCGCTCATCAGCCGCGCGGTATGCCCGGTGATCTCGGACATCTTGATCATCACCCGATTGCCCGCCGCGAACGCCGCCGCAGCCGGCAGCACCACCAGGTTCAGCGGGAAGTTCCACGGGCCGATGATGCCGACCACCCCCACCGGGGTGGGCTGCACCTCGGCGCGCAGGCCGGCCAGCCGCGCCGCCCGCATCAGCGCCGTCGACCGCATCCACTGCGCCACATGGGCTCTGGTGTGTTCGATCACCGGGATGATGCCGACCACCTCGGTGAACAGCGACGCCGCCTTGGACCGGGTGCCGAAGTCTTCGGCCATCGCTTCGGTGAAGGCGTCGGTGTTGTCCAGCACCACGGGCCAGCAGCCGGTCGATGCGGCGGCGCCGGGTCGCCGCGCTGGGCGGGCCCTCGTGAAGGAACGCTTGCCGCTGTCGCTGCAGCTGGGCGCGCAGCGCGGCCTGCCGATCGATCCGTTCCTCGGTTGCGCTCATGTCCGTATCACCTTCACGACGGGTTCCGCGGGCCGGATTCGGCGGCCGCTCACCCAGACCGCGGAACCCTCCGGTAAGGCCAACGGTAGCACTGTCAATTTCTCGGCCGGCGGTGATTGTCCGGCCACCCGGAATTGATTACAGTCATCCTTACCGTCGCACATTCGGCATCGCGGGCCAGGAGGGTCGGGCACATGGCGCAGCAGCGCAGGATCGTGGTCGTGGGCGCCGGCCAGGACATCCACGTCGACGGTGGCTACATCACCGCGCTCACCGCCGGACCACCGGTTCAGCCCTGATTCGCCGACCGAGAAAGACGCCATGACCGTAGACAGCCCACCCGTCTCACCGCACCCCTACCACCAGCGCGACATCTCGGCGCCCGAGTTCTGGGACAACGACTTTCGCACTCGGGACGACACGTTCGCGGCGTTACGCGCCGAGACCGGGCTGAGCTGGCATCGTCCGATTCCGGGCATCTTCCCGCATGAGGAGACCGGCTACTGGGCGGCGACCCGGCACGCCGACGTCAAATACATCAGCCAGCACACCGAGTTGTTCGGCTCCAGCCTCGGAGTCAGCGTCGACCCGATGCCGGCCGAGATTCAACGCGGCATCAGCTTCTTTCTGACCATGGATGCCCCCGAGCACACCCGCTACCGGCGGCTGATCAGCGCCGCCTTCACGCCCCGCCAGATTCGGCGCATCGAGAACCAGATCCGCGCCAATGCCCGCGAGGTGGTCGACGGGTTGCTGGCGGACCTCGCCTCCGGTGACCAGATCGACTTCGTGGCAAGCTGTTCGGGCAAACTGCCGATGCGCACCATCTCGGACATGATCGGGATCGATCCCGCCGACCAGGAAGCGGTCGCCTACGCCGCCGAGAGCCTCTTCGCCGGCAGCGACGACGAGTACGCCGCGCTGGAGGACCGCGCCGTCCACCTCATGACGCAACTCGGCGTGCTGACCGGCGCCGGCGTCGAGTTGGCCAAACTGCGCCGCGCGGAGCCGCACGAGGACCTGATGACCGAGATCGTCAACGCGGAGGTCGACGGGCATCGGCTCAGCGACGAGGAGATCGGCGCGTTCATGGTGCTGCTCGGTTCGGCCGGCAACGACACCACCAAACAGGCCACCTCGCATGCCTTCAAGGCGCTCATCGACCGCCCCGAGCAGCGCGTCTGGCTGGCCGCCGACTTCGACAACCGGATCGACGCGGCGGTGGAGGAATTCGTGCGCTGGTCGACGCCGGTCATCGCGTTCGCGCGGCACGCGCTGGTCGACACCGAGGTGGCCGGGACGCCGATCAAGGCCGGGGAGAAGGTGGCGCTGTTCTATTGTTCGGCCAACCGCGACGAGGCGGTGTTCGACCGGCCGCACGACTTCGACATCAGCCGCGCACCCAACCCGCACCACGGCTACGGCGGCGGCGGAGCGCACTTCTGCCTGGGCAATCAGCTGGCCCGGATGGAGCTGCGGCACCTGTTCTACGAGTTGGTGACCCGGGTGCCCGAGGTGACGCTGGGCGAGCCGGAATATGTGCACAGCACCTTCGTGCATGGCATCAAACGGATGCCGGTCAGCCTTGCGTAGCATCGACGGGACCCGCTGAGTCGGGCGCCGGAAGGGGCTGCGTACATGGATCGCTACCGTCGCGGTGATCTGGTCTTCGATGTTCGCGAGGCCGGGCCGGCCGACGGTCCGGTGGTGGTGTTGTTGCACGGCTTCCCGCAGCACCATACCTGTTGGGACGCCGTCATCCCGCGGCTGACCGAGCGCGGCTACCGCTGCCTGGCGCCCGATCAACGCGGCTACTCGCCGGGCGCTCGCCCGACCCGCCGCCGCGATTACCGGCTGGCCGAACTCGTC
>PPEA01000730.1 GCA_002967005.1 Mycobacterium talmoniae | reverse complement strand
CCACACCGGGGCGCCCAACGCCGCGGTGATCGGCAGCTGCACCAGCTGGCACACCCGGCGTAGTCGGGGGTGCGGGTCAGCGCCACCGGGTCGACCAACGGGATCGCCTGCACCACCAGCACCGTCAGCCGGTGTTTGGGCCGAAAGTCCAGCCGGTCGGCGCGCACCGACTCGGCGGTCCAGATGTGCAGGTCGGCGATCTCCTCGAGACGCTCGGGGCGCTCTACCGGCAGGGCGGCCACCACGTTGGCGGCCGCCCGGATCAGCACCTGGCCGTCGGTGGAATCGGCGGCCGCGGCGGCGAGCAGATCGCGGTGTTCGGGCCGGACCCGCTCGGTGTGGCTGTGCGCGATGGTCGGGAACAACAGAAACTCGCGCGCGGCGACGTCGAAACGCTTCTCGTGAATACCGCCCTTACGCAACAGGATCCGCTGCCGCCCGGCCAGCAGCGCGTGCACCACCGCGCTCCACTCCTTGAGGGCGGGGGTGCTGCGGGCCGGGCACATGCGCTCCAGCGTAATCAGCCGGCGAAGGATAGGTACGCGGTCGATTCGCCGACCAGCGACCGACTCGGCCGGCCATCCACCCCCACCGGCACGTCGCCGGCCACGGTGACCCGGTGCAGCCGCCGATGCAGGTCGTCGTAGTCGGAGACCCCGTAGTGCTGGGTGGCCCGGTTGTCCCAGATCGCGACGTCGCCCAACTCCCAATGCCAGCGGACGGTGTTTTCCAGCTTGGTGATCCGGTCTTGGAAGATGCGGTACAGCGCGTCGGACTCCGACGGTTTGAGATCCTCGATGCGGCTAACGAATTGGCCCAGCAGCAAGGCTCGCTCCCCGGTTTCCGGATGGACCCGCACCACCGGGTGTTCGGTCTCATAGGTGGTGGAGCGGAACTCCTCGTAGTGCGCCCGGGCGTCGTGGCGTTCGCGTCCGGTCTGACCCTTGTCGGGTTCGCGCTGATGGGTCCGGACGTAGTCGTAGCGGTTGGTGTGCACGGCCCGCAGCGAGTCCGCCAGCAGCCGCAGCTGGCCCGGCAGCCCCTGGTAGGCGGCCGCGGTGTTGGCCCAGGCGGTGGTGCCGCCGTAGTCGGGCAGCACGATCGGACGCAGCACCGAGAACGCCGGTGGGCGGTCCACGAACGTCACGTCGGTATGCCAGCTGTCGGTGCGGCCATGCTCGGAGTCGATTTCCAGCACCGCCCCGGCGGTGCGGGATGCCAGCGTCGGATGCCCGAGGGTCAGCGGCCCGAGCAGACCGGCGAAGGCGCGCTGGGTGTCGTCGTCGAGGTGCTGTTGGCCGCGGAAGATGACCACCTTGTGGTCGAGTACCGCCCGCCGGATCGCCCGTACCGTCGCGGCGTCGAGGTCACCGCCGAGCCGCAGCCCGGTGACCGCCGCGCCGATGTCGGCGGTGAGCTTGTACAGCGTGGCCCCGGCCGGCAGTGTGGGAGCCTCCGAGCGGGTCGACAATGTTGTGGGCATGCGTCCTGTATAGCGCCGAGCCCCGGCGCCGCGAACCCTGCGCAGGCCCGGCGAGGATCCCAAAATCCTGCGGGGACCAGGTATTCGAGTTTCAATCAGCCGGATTCGGAGCGCTTGTTCCCGGTCGCCTGCCATCCGTCGGCGTGGGCGCGGGCCCGACTGGCTACGGTGATGCCATGACCACCGACGACGTCCTGCTGATCGACACCACCGACCGGGTGCGCACCCTGACGTTGAACCGGCCGCAGTCGCGCAATGCGCTGTCCGCCGCGCTGCGCGACCGGTTGTTCGCCGCCCTGGCCGACGCCGAAACCGACGACACCGTCGACGTCGTCATCCTCACCGGCGCCGACCCGG
This sequence comes from Mycobacterium talmoniae, assembly GCA_002967005.1. Classification (GTDB taxonomy): domain Bacteria; phylum Actinomycetota; class Actinomycetes; order Mycobacteriales; family Mycobacteriaceae; genus Mycobacterium; species Mycobacterium talmoniae. Next base: position 1,794 of record PPEA01000730.1, on the reverse strand, counting down.
TGTTTTGCGCGGGCTTGGATCTCAAGGAACTGGGCGCCGCCACGGACCTGCCCGACATCTCGCCGCGCTGGCCGGCGATGAGCAAGCCGGTGATCGGCGCCATCAACGGCGCGGCCGTCACCGGCGGGCTGGAGCTGGCGCTGTATTGCGACATCCTGATCGCCTCGGAGCAGGCCCGGTTCGCCGACACCCACGCCCCGGGTCGGGATCCTGCCGACCTGGGGCCTGTCGGTGCGGCTGCCGCAGAAGGTGGGCGTGGGCCTGGCCCGCCGGATGAGCCTGACCGGCGACTACCTGTCCGCCGGGGACGCGCTGCGCGCCGGGCTGGTCACCGAGGTGGTGCCGCACGAAAAGCTGCTGTCGGCCGCGCGGGAGGTGGCCGCCTCCATCGTCGGCAACAACCAGGCCGCGGTGCGGGCGCTGCTGGGCTCGTATCACCGCATCGACGAGTCCCAGACCAGCACCGGGCTGTGGATCGAAGCCGCCTCGGCCCGGCAGTGGATGAGCCAAACCAGCGGCGACGACGTCGCCGCCAACCGGGAGGCCGTGCTGCAACGGGGCCGCGCCCAGGTGCGCTGACCCGCGCTACCTCTCCGGCGGTCACCGCCGCTCACCACTGCCGCGCGAAAGCGTAGACCGCTACATCTTGAGCCCGTAAATTCCGCGGCGTTCTGCCGACAATTTCGGCATATCCGCAGGTAATTGCCTATTGCATCGCATCCGTAGCGTTGCTACAGTTTAGCCGTAGCGGCGCTACGGTTTCAGCTGAGGCAGGTGCCGCACTGCGAGGCTCCGGCCCCCGAAGGAGAGGAATCGCCATGAACCGAGGAGTCGGTGTCACCGTAGACCGCGGTATGCGCAGGACTGTGCCGAACCCACCCCCGGCGCCGCGCCGCCCCGGGTTGTTCGCCCGGCTGTTCCGCCGGATTACCCGCCACCCGCTGGCACAGGCCATCGCGCACTACCTGAATCGGCGCAAGCGCAATCCGCAGGGGCAGGACGAGGCGGCCAGCGGCCAGGTGTCCGGCCCCGTCGCCACCCGGATTGTCCACACCCGCGACGGTGTGGCCCTGGCGGTCCGCGAGCACGGATCGCGTGCCGCCGGCCACACCGTGGTGTTGCTGCACGGCTGGTGCATGAACAAGGACGCCTGGAACATCCAGGTGTCCCAACTGATCCGGCAGTGGGGGGACGACGTCCGGATCATCGGCTACGACCACCGCGGGCACGGCGACTCCGCCGAGGCGCCGGTGCACACCTACCACGTCGACCGCCTCGCCGAGGATCTCGCCGAGGTGCTGGTGGCCCTCGACGTGACCGGAATGGTGACGTTCGTCGGGCACTCGATGGGCGGGATGACGGCGTTGGCGTACCTCGGCCGACCCGCCCACCTGCGCCCCGTCGAGCCGCACCACGTCGTCCTGGTGGCAACCGCGGCCGGGAAGGTCGCCGAGCGCGGCATCGGCCGGCTGCTCAAACCCGCGCCGCGCACGTCGTCTGCGCGATCGGGCACCGCTTCCCCCGGTTGGCGGACGCGGTCGTGCGGCTGTTCGGTCGGCCGGTGTGCCACCTGCTGAAGATCTGGGCCGACGTGTCCCTCGGCGGGGCGATCAACGCCACCCCGATGGCGACCAAGCTCGGGTTCATGCGGGGGCTGAAGATCTACGACCACTACGCGACGCTGCCCACCATCACCGCGCGCACGACGATCATCACCGGCGGCGCCGACGCGCCTGACCCCGGCGGTGCACGGCAGCGAGATGGCGGCGGGCATTGCCGGGGCCCGGCTGACTC
>PPEA01000073.1 GCA_002967005.1 Mycobacterium talmoniae | reverse complement strand
CTCGACCGCGGCCACCCCCACCGACGACTCCGCGACGCTGGCCGACCTCGGGATGGCTGGCGCTCCCCGGTCGAGGCGATCGTGGAATCGCTGCGGGCTCCCGCGCCGAACGTGTAATCAGACCGATTTTCCGGGCGATTTTTCGGTCTGAGTGCACACTCGGCGACGCTGGGCGACGCCGTCGGAGGCTGTCGGTGCCCACCGGCACACTCGGGCCATGGGGGAGCCCTTTATCGGCAGCGCGGCCGTCGCCGCGGGCCAGGTGACCAAGTACGCGCTGAGCAGCAGGTTCGTCGCCATCCATCCGGACGTCTACCTGCCTCGAGGCACTGAGCTCACCGCCGTGCACAAAGCGCAGGCCGCGTGGCTGTGGTCGCGCCGTCGCGGGGTGATCGCGGGCCATTCGGCCGCGGCGCTGCATCGCGCCAAATGGGTCGACGGCAGCGCACCCGCCCAGTTGCTGTACGACTACCGGCGCCCGCCCCGAGGCCTCCGCACCTGGGTCCGACCGCGTCGAAGACGACGAGGTCGAGCTGATCGCCGGCATGAAGGTGACCACCCCGGCGCGCACCGCCTTAGACCTCGCCTGCCGCTATCCGGTCGGGCGGGCGGTCGCGGCCATCGACGCGTTGGCTCGGGCAACCCACCTCAAGATGGCCGATGTCGAGTTGCTCGCCGAGCGGTACCCCGGGCGTCGCGGCATCCGCCGCGCCCGCATCGCGCTGGACCTCGTCGACCCGGGTGCCGAGTCCCCGCGCGAAACCTGGCTGCGGCTGCTGCTGATCCGGGCCGGCTTCCCGCGGCCGCAAACCCAGATCCCGCTGTACGACGAATACGGGCAACTCGTCGCGGTGATCGATCTGGGATGGGAGGACATCAAAGTCGGTGTGGACTACGAAGGCGAGCACCACCGGACCACCCGCCGGGAATTCAACAAGGGCATCAGGCGCCACGAGACGGTGACCGGGCTCGACTGGATCGATGTGCGGGTGACGGTCGAGGACTGCGAGGCCGGCATCATCGGGCGGGTCGCAGCGGCCTGGCAGCGTCGCGGTGTGCCCGCGCCGAACGTGTAATCAGACCGATTTTCCGGCCGATTTTTCGGTCTGAGTACACGCTCGGCGAAAAGCGCTAGCTAGACCAGCAGCGGTGAGCTGGGGGTGAACACCACCGGCATGGCTTCCGGGCCGGACACGAAGTTGGCCGGCCGCAGCGGGACGGCGTCCTCGGCGGCCAGCCGCAGATCCGGCAGCCGCTGCAGCACCCGGGCGGTCATCATGCTCAGCTCCAGCCGGGCCAGCTGGTTGCCCAGGCAAAAGTGGGTGCCGAAACCGAACGCCACGTGGCTGTTGGGATCCCGGTCGATGCGGAAGTTCTCCGGATCACCGAACACCGATTCGTCGAAGTTGGCCGATTCGAACAGCAGCATCATCTTCTCGCCCGCCGTGAGTTCGGTGCCGTGGAACTCGGTGTCGGCGGTCACCGTGCGGCACATGTTCTTCACCGGCGACGTCCAGCGCAGCATCTCCTCGATCGCGCCGGGCAACAGCGACGGGTCGGCGACCAGCCGGTCCCACTGGTCGCGGTGCCGCAGCAGCTGCTCGGTCCCGCCGGAAAGCGTGTGCCGGGTGGTTTCGTCGCCGCCGATCAGGATCAGCAGCGTCTCGAACACGATCTCGTCGTCCGACATCCGCTGCCCGTCGACCTCGGCGTTGACCAGGATGGAGAACAGGTCGTCGGTGGGTTCACGGCGGCGCTCGGTGATCACGCCCTTGGTGAACTCGGTGTAGGCGGCGAACGCCGCCATCACCGCCTGAAACTGCGGCGACGTCGGGTCGAAATGCGAACTCAGCCCGGTCACCAGGTCGTCGGACCATTTCAGCAGCATGCCGCGGTCCTCGGGCAGCACCCCGAGCATGTCGCCGATCACCGCCATCGGCAGCGGGGCGGCGATGTCGCGGACGAAGTCGCATTCCCCGCGCTCACACACCGCGTCGATCAACGTGTCGCACAGCGCGGCGATCGCCGGCTCCCGGTCCTTGACCCGTTTGCGGGTGAACCCGGCGTTGACCAGCTTGCGGCGCAACAGATGCGCCGGATCGTCCATGTCGATCATGTACGGCATCCCGGGCTGATCCGGGCGGATGCCGCCGGTGGAGGAGAACAGTTCCGGGCGGCGTTCGGCGTCGATCACGGCCTGGTAGGTCGCCGCCGCGGCCAGCCCGTTGCGGTCCCGGAACACCGGCTGGTTGGCCCGCATCCAGCGGTACGCGTCGCGCGCGCCGCCGTCGGCGTAGAAGGTGCCGTCGGTCAGGTTGACGTCGAGGA
>PPEA01000729.1 GCA_002967005.1 Mycobacterium talmoniae | reverse complement strand
GGCCATGCATTCGGCGCGCGAACTGATGGGCGCCCACGACGTCGCCGCCTACGCGGCCGCGCTGGCCGCGTTCCTGGCGCCCGGGTGACCGCAGGGTCGGTGCGCTGACCAGTGCGCATCGACGCCGCCAACTAAGCTGTCGGGGTGACATCTGGGCCCACTCCCACCATCGATACCGTCGACCACGCCGCGGCCACCCCCGATCATCCGCAGCCGTTCCGGGAACTGGGCCTCAAAGACGACGAATACCAGCGGATTCGTGAAATCCTGGGGCGGCGCCCCACCGACGCCGAGCTGGCGATGTACTCGGTGATGTGGAGCGAGCACTGCTCGTATAAGTCCTCCAAGGTGCACCTGCGCTACTTCGGCGAAACCACCACCGAGGCGATGCGGGCGTCGATGCTGGCCGGCATCGGGGAGAACGCCGGGGTGGTCGACATCGGCGACGGCTGGGCGGTCACGTTCAAGGTGGAGTCGCACAACCACCCGTCCTACGTGGAGCCGTACCAGGGCGCGGCCACCGGGGTGGGCGGCATCGTGCGCGACATCATGGCGATGGGCGCGCGCCCGGTCGCGGTGATGGACCAGCTGCGGTTCGGTGCCGCCGACGCCCCCGACACCCGCCGGGTGCTGGACGGGGTGGTGCGCGGCATCGGCGGCTACGGCAATTCGCTGGGGCTGCCCAACATCGGCGGCGAGACCGTCTTCGACCCCAGCTACGCCGGCAACCCGTTGGTCAACGCGCTGTGCGTGGGGGTGCTGAAAAAAGAGGACCTGCACCTGGCGTTCGCCTCCGGCACCGGTAACAAGATCATCCTGTTCGGTGCGCGCACCGGGCTGGACGGGATCGGCGGGGTGTCGGTGCTGGCCAGCGACACCTTCGGCGGCGACGAGGCCGGTGCCGGCCGCAAAAAGCTGCCGTCGGTGCAGGTCGGTGACCCGTTCATGGAGAAGGTGCTCATCGAATGCTGCCTGGAGCTGTATGCGGCCAAGCTGGTGGTCGGCATCCAGGACCTGGGCGGGGCCGGATTGTCCTGCGCCACCTCGGAGTTGGCGTCCGCCGGGGACGGCGGCATGGCGATCGCGCTGGATCAGGTGCCGCTGCGTGCGGCGAACATGACCCCCGCCGAGGTGCTGTCCAGCGAGTCGCAGGAACGGATGTGCGCCGTCGTCGCCCCGGACAACGTCGACGCGTTTATGGCGGTGTGCCGCAAATGGGACGTGCTGGCCACCGTGATCGGCGAGGTCACCGACGGTGACCGGCTGCACATCACCTGGCACGGCCAGACCGTCGTCGACGTGCCGCCGCGCACGGTGGCCCATCAGGGGCCGGTGTATGAGCGCCCGGTCACCCGCCCGGACACCCAGGACGCGCTGAACGCCGACGCCTCGACAACGCTGCCGCGGCCGGTCACCGGCGCCGAGCTGCGCGCGACTTTGCTTGCGCTGCTGGGCAGCCCGCACCTGTGCAGCCGCGCGTTCATCACCGAACAGTACGACCGCTACGTGCGCGGCAACACCGTGCTGGCCGAGCACGCCGATGGCGGGGTGCTGCGCATCGACGAGTCCACCGGGCGCGGGATCGCGGTGTCCACCGACGCGTCGGGCCGCTACACCGCACTGGACCCCTACACCGGCGCCCAGCTGGCGCTGGCGGAGGCCTACCGCAACGTCGCCGCCACCGGCGCCACCCCGGTGGCGGTCACCAACTGCCTCAACTTCGGGTCCCCGGAGGACCCGGGGGTGATGTGGCAGTTCGCGCAGGCGGTCCGCGGCCTGGCCGACGGCTGTGCGGCCCTGGGGATTCCGGTGACCGGCGGCAACGTCAGCTTCTACAACCAGACCGGGTCCACGGCGATCCTGCCCACCCCGGTGGTCGGGGTGCTCGGGGTGATCGACGACGTCGCCCGCCGCCTCCCGACCGGGCTGGGCACCGAACCCGGCGAGACGCTGCTGCTGCTGGGCGACACCCGCGACGAATTCGACGGCTCGATCTGGGCGCAGGTGACCGCCGAACACCTCGGCGGGCTGCCGCCGAAAGTCGACCTGGACCGGGAAAAGCTGCTCGCCGAGGTGCTGTGCGCGGCCAGCCGCGACGGCCTGGTGTCCGCCGCCCATGACCTGTCCGAGGGCGGCTTGGCGCAAGCCGTGGTGGAGTCGGCGCTGGCCGGCGAAACCGGTTGCCGCATCCTGCTTCCCGAAGGCTGCGATCCGTTCGTGCTGCTGTTCTCCGAATCGGCGGGCCGGGTGCTGGTCGCGGTGCCGCGCACCGAGGAGAGCCGGTTCCGTTCCATGTGCGAGGCGCGCGGGCTGCCCGCCACCCGCATCGGCGTCGTCGATCAAGGCTCGGACGCGGTGGAGTTCCAGGGCCTGTTCAGCGTCTCGTTGGCGGAACTGCGCAGCACCTACGAAGGAGTGCTGCCCGGACTGTTCGGATGAGCACCGCGGTCCGCGCCGAGCCCGGAGACCGGGCCGAGCCGCGGGGCCGGCATCCGCTGCTGGTGTGGGCGTGGAGCCTGCTGCGGCTGAAGTTCGTCGGGATCGCGTTCGCGGCGCTGCTGTTCTGCCTGTCGCTGACCCCGTCGCTGCTGCCGCGGGATTGGTTGTTCCAGGGCCTCATTGGCGGCCTCAACGGCACGTTCGGCTACGGGCTGGGGGTGACGCTCGGCGCCGTGGCGCACCGCCTGGTGTTGCGCAACGCGCGGTGGTGGCCGCCCCCGCCGCGGGTGCTGCTGGGGCTGAAGGCGGCCGTGGTGGTGCTCTCCCCGACGGTGTGTGTGCTGATGCTGATTCCGGCCGCCGGCTGGCAGCGGCAGGTGTCGGCGCTGATGGGGATGGCCGGCCCGACGACGGTGGGCTATCTGCGCACCCTGATCATCGCGACCGGGGTGGCGGCGCTGCTGGTGGCCGCGGCCCGCATCGTGCTCGACGCGATCAAACTGCTGGCGCGGCGGCTGATCCGGCGCTGGCATCTGCACAACGAGACGGCGCTGTTCATCGGGACGGCGATCGTGGTGGCGCTGCTGATCACGTTGATCAACGGCGTGCTGGTCCGCGGGTTTTTCGCCGGCGCCAACGAGTTGTTCGCCCCGGAGAACACCACCACCCGGGCCGGGGTGACCCAGCCGATGCTGCCGGAGAAATCCGGCAGCCCGGCGTCGTTGGCGCCGTGGGACAGCCTGGGCTATGAGGCCGCAACTTCGTGGCCACCGGTCCGCACGCCGCCGAGCTGACCCGGCTCAACGGGCAACCGGCCAAGGAGCCGATCCGGGTGTACGCCGGGCTGCACAGCGCCGCCACCGACGCCGACCGGATGGAGCTGCTGGTCAACGAGCTGGACCGCACCGGGGCGTTTCACCGCAAGCTGCTGGTCCTGGTGCCCACCACCGGCACCGGGTGGATCAACCCGGTGGCGGCGCGGTCGCTGGAGATGCTCTACAACGGCGACACCGCGACGGTCGGGGTGCAGTACTCGTACCTGCCGAGCTGGATCTCGTTTTTGGCCGATCAGCAGAAGTCGCTGGAATCCGGCCGGTCGCTGATCGACACCATCCACGACCGCTGGCAGCAGCTGCCGGCCGGGCAGCGGCCCAAGCTGGTGCTCTACGGCGAAAGCTGGGGTCGATGGCCGGCCAGGGCGCGTTCGGCTGGCTGCCCGACATCGCCAAGATGGGCTTCGACGCGGTGCTGTGGGTGGGGCCGCCGCACGCCAGCCCGCTGTGGCATGCGCTGATCGTGCGGCGCGACCCGGGCAGCACCGAGGCCG
>PPEA01000728.1 GCA_002967005.1 Mycobacterium talmoniae | reverse complement strand
GTCCTCGTCGACGGCCACCGCCTTGACGGCCGCGGTGCCGACATCGATGCCGATCGTCACCGCTGGACCCGACCCGTGCGACACCGTGCGCTAACCCGACGACAGCGGACGGTCGGTGGCGGGACCGCGCGGCGGACCCGGATCATGCAGCAGCGCACGCACTAACGGCCGGGGCCCCACCGCGCGCAGCATCTGGCTGGCCGGGCGGACGCGGACCTGTTTCGGCCACCAGAACCAGCGGCCCAGCAGGGCGGCGATCGACGGGGTGATCAGCGAGCGCACCACCAATGTGTCGAACAACAGGCCGATGCCGATCGTGGTGCCGAACTGGCCGATGGACCGCAGATCGCTGGTGATCATCGAACCCATCGTGAAGGCGAACACCATGCCCGCGGCCGTCACCACCGGGCCGGTGCTGCCGATGCCGCGAATGATGCCGGTCTTCAATCCGGCGCCGATTTCCTCCTCGAACCGCGACACCAGCATCAGGTTGTAATCAGACCCCACCGCCAACAGCACGATCAGGGCGAATTCCAGTGCCACCCAGTGCAGTTGGAAATGCAGAATATGCTGCCAGATCAGCGTGGAGAACCCGAAGGAGGCGCCCAGCGACAACACGATGGTGCCGACGATCACGATCGCGGCGACCAGCGCCCGGGTGATGAGGATCATGATGATGAAGATCAGCATGATCGAGGCCACCGCCGCGATCAGCAGGTCGAATTCCGCGCCGTCGGCGATGTCCTTGTAGGTCGCGGCGGTGCCGCCGAGTTCGATGTTCGCGTCGGATAACGCGGTCAGCTTGAGCGCCTCGCGCGCCGCCAGCCGTTCGGCGTCGACGGTGGCGATGCCCTCGGAGGTCGCGGGGTCAACGGAGTGCGTGATGATGAAGCGGGCCGCCTTGCCGTCCGGCGACACCATCAGGCTCAACCCCAGCTGGAAGTCCGAGTTGTCGAACACCTCCGGCGGCAGATAGAAGGAGTCGTCCACCTTCGAATCGTCAAACGCCTGCCCCATCACGGAATTGGTGTCGGTCAGCCGATCGAACTGGGTCACCAGGCTGTTGAACGAGCTGTACATGGTCAGCGTGGTGTCCCTGATCGACTTCGAGACGTCGATCATCGGCGGGATCTGGGCGAGCAACTGCGGCATCAGCTTGTCGATCGTGTCGAAGTCCGCGACCAGCGCCTCGGTGTTCTCGGCGAGTTTGTCGAAGCGTCGAGCCCGTCAAACAGTGACCGCAGCGACCAGCACATCGGGATGTCGAAACAGTGCGGCTCCCAGTAGAAGTAGTTGCGCATCGGGCGCCAGAAATCGTCGAAATCGGCGATATGGTCCCGGACTTCCTTGGTGGTGTCTTCGAGCTTGCGCATGTCGCCCACCGTGGCGTGGGTGGCATCGGTCAGCTGCCGCGTCAAATCGTAGGTGTGCTCCAGCACGCCGATCATGGTGTCCAGGTCACCGGTGATCGTCATCAGGTCGGCCACCCGATCCTTGAGGTATTGCAGGTTGTCCCGGATCGGCGCGCTTTGCACGCTGAGCTGAAAGGCGACCGACCCGTGTTCGATCGGCGGGCCCAGTGGCCGGGTGATGCTTTGCACCCGTTCAATGCCCGGCAGCCGGAACAGGTTTTTGGCGACCCGGTCCAAGACCAGCAGGTCGGTCGGATTGCGTAAATCGTGGTCGGTTTCGATCATCAGCAGATCGGGATTCAGCCGGGCCTCGGAAAAATGCTGCCCGACCGCGTCGTAGGCCTCTTTGGAGGAGACGTCGTTGGGCAGGTAGTAGCGTTCGTTGTACATCGGTTTGAATCCGGCCAGGCCGAACGCGCCCACCGCGGCCAGCCCCAGCGCCGACGCGAGGATCGGTGCCGGCCAGCGCACGATGGCCGTCCCCAGCCGGCGCCAGCGTCGATAGTTGAACTCGCGCTTGGGATCCAGCAGCCCGAAATGGCTGGCCACGGTCATCACGGCAGGCCCCAGCGTCAGCCCGATGGTCATCACTACGAGCAGCCCGATCGAGCAGGGCACGCCCAGGGAATTGAAATAGGGCAGCCGGGTGAAGCGCAGGCAGAACGTGGCGGTGACAATGGTCAGGCCCGAACCGACGATGACCTTGGTGACGCCGCTGAAGGTGTCGTAGTAGGCGGCTTCCCGGCCCATGCCGGAGCTGCGTCCTTCGTGGTAGCGGCCGAGCCGGAATACCGCGTAGTCGGTTCCGGCGGCGATCGCCAGCGCGGTGAGCAGGTTGACGGCGAAGGTGGACAGCCCGATGACGCCGTGCGCGGCCAGCAGCGCGATCACGCCCCGGCTGGTGGCGAGTTCGACGAAGACGACGAACAGCAACAGCAACACGGTGACGATCGAGCGGTATACAAACAGCAGCATGATCGTGATGACGACGACAGTGATCATCGTCATCTTGAGCATGCTTTTGTCGCCGGCCTCGATGGTGTCCGCGGTCAGCGCGCCCTGGCCGGCGACGTAGGCCTTCACCCCGTGCGGCGGTTTCGAATTGGCGACGATCTTGCGGACCGAGTCCACCGACTTGTTGCCGCGCGCCCCGCCCTGGTTGCCGACCAAATACGCCTGGACATAGGCGGATTTGTGGTCGAAGCTCTCGACGCCCGACGAGGTGAACCGATGACCCCAAAAGTCCATGACGTAGCGGATGTCGTCGGTGTCTTGCTTGAGCTGACGGACCAGGTCGTCGTAATACTTGTGGGCGTCCTCGCCCAGCGGCTGGTCACCGACGAGGGTGACCAAAACCAGGTTGTCGGAATCATATTCCTGGAATTTTTGGCCGATCCGCTTCATCCCGGACACCGACGGCGCCTCGGTGGGCGACAACGGGACCGAGGTCTCCGCGGCAATCTTCTCCAGTTGCGGCACGAACACGTTCAGGACGACCGCGAGCGCCAGCCAGATGAGGATGATCGGTACCGCCAGGAGACGGATTTTGCGGCCGAGCGGATGCTGGGGCGGCTCGTTGTTCATGCCGATTTATCCAGGCACGAGATTTGGGCGTTCCGGGCGTGTGCGGACTGCTGATCGACCAGCCTGCCGTCCACGGTGATCCGGCAACCGATATAGCCGCTGTTGCCCTGCGCCACCACGTAGGCGAAGATGCCGGGCAGTCGCGCCGTGATCGTGCGCGACCACGGCAGCGTCGTGAAATTTTCCTGCCGGGGCTGGGCCTTTTCGTCCATCCAGTTCACCACGCCGACCGTCCCGGCCGGGCCGACGATCTCGTACGTGGCGCTTTTGGCGGCATACGGCGGCGTCATGCTGCGCGGGTCGAGCCGGGAGGAACTGGTGATCGGGAAAATCCCATGCAGCCGGTAGACGGCGAAGCCGCCGACGGCAAGCGCCAACACCACCACCAGTGGCACCCATCGCCGCTTCAGCAGATTCACCACGGCAACCCCCTAGTTCGGGTGGTACGGGCCTCCGATCGTCGCTCCGCAGTAAGCACTCCGTACACGTTAACGGACCGCGGTCCTCTACGCGCGGGCATCCTTGGGATCGGTGCGGGATGTCACAGCGTCGGGCGGTTGGCCTCGAACCGGACAAGCACATAGCGCAGACTCAGCACATGGCCTTCGCGACCCGAGCCTTGGTGACCGCCCCGCTGCGCGGTGCGGGATTCGACAAGCTACGCCGGCTGCTCGACGTGGTCTACGACCCGTGGATCGAGGCGGCCCCGCTGCGGATCTACACCCCCGAGCAGCTGGCCGACCGCGTCCGCGCGGAGGCGTCGACGTGCTGGTGACCGAGAGCGACGCGGTGGCCGG
>PPEA01000727.1 GCA_002967005.1 Mycobacterium talmoniae | reverse complement strand
CCGAGGTGTCCGGCTGCGACCGCGGCGGCGAGCTCGGGTAGTTGCGGGGGTAGGGGTGGTCCGGTGAGGCTGCGGCGCGGGCAGATGCGGGCGCTAGCCGGAAGCGGCGCCGGATTTCGGGGCGGGGGGATGCGCAGCCGTTTCCAGAGCAGGTCTTGGATGCTCAACGCTGGGGGCAGCGCGGGGTCCAGGGGTCCGTCGGCGGGGTCGGCGATTTCGCCGAACACCCGGTAGGACAGGCCGCGGTTGAGGCGGTGTTGGGTTTCGAGCCGGTCGGCCATTTCGACGCGAAACGCGTTGCCGACTAGGTCGGTGTCGGCGGCACGCAACCGTGCGTGGGCGGCGTCGATGAGGTCGAGGTCGGCGCGGATCTGGGCGCGCGCCGCTTGTGCGGGCAGTTGCACCTGATCCGTGTGAGCCATACCACAGAGTCTACCGAACAAATGTGCGAATGTCAGGTCGGAAACGCCAATTTGTGGATGAATCGGCAACTGTGGATGATCACCAAATCTCCACTGCGGCAACCTGATACCGCCGGTGATAGCACTCTGCCGATAGCCGCCGGTCATGCTATCGGGCGGCTGATCTGCTCGGCGAGGATATCGGCGTGACCGGCGTGCCGGGCGACTTCGGCGATCATGCCCAGATAGATGAACCGCAGGCTCACCGTGCCGACAAGGTAGTGTTCGACCGTGTCGTCCAGGTCATGCTGCGCGGCCAGTTCGTTCGACCGTCGGCATGCCGCCACGTATTCGGTGATCACGTCGGCCAGGGTTTCGTTGTCGCCGACGTGGAAGCTGGCGTCGCCGCCGGTGGCGTGGCCGTCGCAGTCGTCGATGCTCAGGCCCGCCAGGGTTCGCTGGAACCAGATGCGCTCGGCCGCAGCGCAATGCTTGATCAACGAGATGGGCGTGGTCAGCGAGGAAACCAGTCTCTGGCGGGCTTGGCTGTCGGAGAGGTGTTGGACGGCGCGCACCAGCTCCGTCCGGTTGAGTTCGAGGGTGTTCTCCAGCAGTTCGCGTTCGCTGCCGGTGAACGGGCGACCGGGGTCGAGTACGGCGGTCATGGTGGTGCCTCCTTGTGGCGGGTTTCTTTGTGGCGGAAATGGTTTGACCGAATAACGCCGAAGCGGCGGGCGTCGTCTGCGACATTTTTGCCCCGTCAGGACAGCGATGAGCTCAAGCGGGAAAGGCCGTCGACCGGCTATGGCGCTACTGGCCTAACGAGGAAACCGCAACCACGTCCTTTTCAAACCGGGCGTTCGATTGCACCGAGGGACGTGTCGGCATGGCGAGTGTAATGGATGGCGCCGGCGAGACCCTCACCAGCGGCGCCTCAAGGAGAAACGTTCTTTCCGTCAGTCGGGTCGTCGCCTGTGCCCGGTGCCTCATCGACGTCGACGCCTTCCGACTTCAAGATGTCGACGACGTCAATCGGCATCTCCTGGGCGCCGGAGTCCGCGTGCTCATCGACGACGTCGGCATCGATGATGATCGGGCTTGTTTCGCCGGTCTTTTCGTAGAGGAATCTCTCGCGGTACGCCCAGTAGGCGGCGTCAGCGACGTCGTCGACCATCTTCCAGTTCAGCGCGGCGCCGATACCGATACCGGCGATCGGCACGAACTGGCCGAGTTTGCGCTTGGTGAGTTTCTGGCCGAACTGGGTGGCGAACTGTCGGGCCACTTTGACGAATGTCTGCTGATTGAGTTGACGCCAGGCCATGTTCGTAGCGAGGCCACGGGTGAGCACCGCAAGTTGTTGGTAGGCCGCAACCTTGGCCGACGCCGTGGTCGCGACGCCAAGACCGATGACCTGCATCATGAAGATCTCTTCTGCCGGGTCGCGTGGGTCGTAGCCGTAGTAGAGCGCGTGGTGGGCCACTACGCGGCTGCACACGCCAAGGAGTGTGGCGGCGTCGACACCCATCGCGGCGACGATGGTTCCCAGTCCGGGCGCGGCACCGGCACCGGCGCCTGCCACCGATCCCGCGGCAGCTGCAACTTGCCCGCCACTGACGGCAAGGCCGCTGGCGGCGCCTTCCGCTGCCGCCGATGCCGAGTAGGTGTAGTGCAAGCGAGTAAAAGACGCGACGCTGTCGATGTCCTTGAGATCCAGCTTCCTGATGTCGTCGAGGTCGCTGACCGGGTGACCTTTCTTGGTGTAGGCGCGCACCACGCGTGCGCTGGACGTCGTGAGCTGGCCGGTGCGCCGCATGAACTTCCCGGTGCCCTCGGCCGCGGTTGCCAGTACGGCGGCGCCGGAGTCTTTGGCTTTATCCACCCCCGGCACGGTGAGTAGCTTGTTGAACAGCTCGGTGCCTTTCTCCCGCACGCCGGCCGGAACTAGGCGTCGAGGCGAGCGGTTGATGACCCGCCGTTTGTGGTCGTGGACCTTGTCCAGCTGTCGCTGCTCATACTCGGATAGCTTCACCGGAAGTCCCTTCTGCGCGCCGTCGTCGGCAGCAACATCACAGCACGCGGCACCGACAGCGGGATCGTTGTTGGCCAAATGCCGTCGGGTGCGGCGCACATCGGCTTCGACGACCGGCAAACCGCACGCCTCGCGCGCATGTTGCGGACCCGGGTCGACGGTCTGAAGTAGTGCTCCGACGCGCCGACACCAGATTTGCGTCGGTTTCGCGCCGTGTGCTATACCGCCCGGGTTGCGGCGTCCGGCCGCACGATGGACATCATTGCGAGGTCGGGGTTGCCAGCTGTTGCCGGCGGGGTGCAGGCGAATGCGCCCCGGTGTGGTCGCACGTGCTCGCCACCCGAGCCCGTGACGAAAACGGCGGCCGCGTGAAGAGGCAACGTCGGCGCTGGGGCAGGTCGGGCATCGCGGCGGCGGTGGTCGGCGCCTGCGCGGCGCTGACGCTCAGCGGCTGTTCTGACACCGTCGACGGGCGGGCGGTGTCCGTCCTCGACGATCCGTGGCGCGTCGGCGGGCTGCCGGTGACCGACGGGCCCACCGGCCCCGTCGAGCGTGCGTTGGCCCCGATCGGCACCGTGCAAAACACCGATGGCGGTGCCATCGACCGGCTGGCGCTGCTGTCGATCAACGACATCCAGGACTACTGGAAGCAGAACTATGCCGGCTTCACCGGCAGCTTCGCCCCGGTCGACACGCTCATCTCGTACGGCTCCAAAAACCCCACCGGGATGACGATCTGCGGCGTCAACACCTACCAGTACGTCAACGCGTTCTACTGCTACGGCCGCAACCTGATCGCCTGGGACCGCGGCGTGTTGTTGCCGGCGGTCAAGGACTATTTCGGCGATATGTCGGTCACCGCGGCGCTGGCGCACGAATACGGGCACGCGGTGGAAGACATGGCCCGGCTGGTCACCAAGTCGACCCCGATGCTGGTGGCCGAACAGCAGGCCGACTGCTTCACCGGGGCGTATCTGCGCTGGGTCGCCGAGGGCAAGTCGTCGCGGTTCACCCTGAACACCGCCGACGGGCTCGACGAGATCCTGGCCGGGCTGATCACGTTGCGCGACCCGCTGCTGGGGCCCCACGACAAGGCGATCGTCGGCGAAGCGCACGGCACCGCGCTGGACCGGATCAGCGCGCTGCAGCTGGGCTTCGACACCGCAGTCGGCCGGTGCGCCGCGATCGACGCCGACGAGATCACGCAGCGCCGCGGCGACATGCCGATGTCGTTGCAGCGCGAACTCACCGGCGCGGTGCAGACCGGTGAAGTCGCGATCACCAAGGCCACCCTGGCGACGTTGGTCGAGGGGCTCAATGCGACGTTCCACCCCGCCCGGCCGCCCACCCTCGCCTACAACGACGCCACC
>PPEA01000726.1 GCA_002967005.1 Mycobacterium talmoniae | reverse complement strand
CCGTGCTGACCGAACTGCTCGGCCGGGGCGTGCTGCTGCCCGACATCGCGGTGAGCGTGTGGCGGCTGATCGCCGGGTTGCTGGTGGCCGCGGTCATCGGGATTCCGCTGGGGCTGCTGCTGGGGTTGAGCGACACCGCCGAGCGGGCGGCCCACCCAATCATCCAGTTCCTGCGGATGATCTCGCCGCTGTCGTGGGCGCCGATCTCGGTGGCGCTGTTCGGGATCGGCGACGAACCGGTGATCTTCCTGATCGCCGCGGCCGCGGTGTGGCCGGTGCTGATCAACACCGCGGCCGGGGTGCACGCCGTGGACCCCGGCCACCTGCAGGTGGCCCGCTCGTTTCACGCCACCCGTGCCGAACTGCTCACCGCGGTGGTGCTGCCGGCGATCCGCGGGCATCTGCAAACCGGGCTGCGGGTGGCGTTGGGCATCGCCTGGGTGGTGTTGGTGCCCGCGGAAATGCTGGGTGTGCGTTCGGGTCTGGGGTACCAGATCCTCAACGCCCGCGACCAGCTGGCCTACGGGCAGGTGGTCGCGGTGATCGTGGTGATCGGTGTGCTTGGCTACGGCCTGGATCTGCTCACCCGGCGGCTGCTGGGCGCGCCGCGGCGCGGTTAGGGCCGCGTCACCGACACACCGAGCGTAGGGACAGCAGCACCCGGACCAGCTCGGCTTGCCGGTGGGTGCCGGTCTTGTCGAAGACGTGCTGCAGATGCGTCTTGACCGTGGCCTGGGACAGCGACAGCTCGTCGCAGATGTGCTTAAGACCGTGACCGTCCAGCACCAGCAACGCGACGTCGGCCTCGCCGGGGGTGAGGCCGTACACCTGGCGCAGCACCGCGGCGGGCGGATCGGGCTGGTCGTCGGGATCGACGATGACGATCATGGCGCGGCGCGGCGACTCGGGTTCGGTCGCTGCCGTCAGCGGCACGACGTCCACGAGGTACGGGTGCGATCCGGACCGTCGTGGACACGGGAACGAACTGCCGCGCCGGTCGGTGCTTCCCGGCGCCAGCGCGGCCTGCACGGCGTGCTGCAGGTCGGTGTCGGCGCTGGGGAGCACCGCTTCCAGGCGCCCGGTGCGGGTCCGCAGCCCGTCGGCGGAGCACAGCATCTGCTCGGCGGCGGCATTGGCGTAGAGCATCCTCGGCCCGTGCGCGACGATGACGACACCGTGACGCAGCGCGTGGGCGGCCTCGTCGAGCCCGTGGCAGCGACGCTGCAGGTCGCCAAGACGGGTCTCGGTGCGCAGCGCCTGCTGCAGGTGCGGGACCAAGGCGGCGATCAGCTTCACGAACGGCTCCGGGTGCCGCGGCCCCGCGACCACGAAGCAGATCGGTGCCGCGCCGTCGGTCAGCCGCACGAACAACCCGTCGTCCATCCGGTGCGGACGCAGCCAGTCCGCATCGAACTCCGACCGCGCCCGCAACGCGACCAGCGATTGGCCGCGGTGGATCAACCCCACCGGGCTTTGCTCGACGGCCTCGAGCACGTAGTCGATCTGGTGGTAGTACGCGCAGTACGGGGTCTGCGCCTCCGGCAGCAGGCTGCCGCTTTTGATGGACCGGGTCTTGCCTTCGGCGACGACCAACCCGCAGGCCTGCGCGTCGAGCGTCTGCCGAATGTCGCCCAGCACCGCGGTCCAGTCATCGGGGGCCAGCGCGGAGTTGTAGATGCCCGAAACGATCCGGGAGAAGTCGTCGAGGGACACCGCGGCGCAGTCCATCGGTGGGCTCGCCTGGCCGGCGGACTTCTGCATGGCACACCCCTGCCCTCGCTACTGGCCTCAAGTCTGCTACCAGGCAAAACGGGGCATCTAGAGTAGGCGACCACTCGATTTTGGGCCGCGCCGTGCCGCCCCAAATTTCAACCGTTCGGCTGAGGCAGCGCCGTGCCCGGGCTGATTAATTGGTCGCACGTACGACGCGTGTTGCTGCGCACGGCGCTTTGTTTGGAGATGTTGGGGGTGTGCGTGATGACCACACACAGCGAGCACGCGGTGGTGCTCGGCGCCAGCATGGCGGGCCTGGTGGCCGCCCGCGTGCTCGCCGACTTCTACGAGCGGGTGACGGTGGTCGAACGCGACGCGTTGCCCACCGCTCCGGTGAACCGGCGGGGCGTGCCGCAGGGCCGGCTCATCCACGCGCTGTCGGCGCGGGGCAGCGAGATCCTCGACGAGTTGTTCCCCGGATTCACCGATGAGCTTGCCGAAAGCGGCGTCCCCAGCTGGGACGACGGGGACTTCTCCCGGATCCGCATTTCGGTTGGCGGCCACCGAACGGTACCGTCCGGCACGTCGCCGAACGCGCCGGCGATCGCTTTTCCGAGCCGGCCGCTCCTCGAATGGCAGGTGCGGCGGCGGGTGCGTTCCCTGCCCAACGTGACCATTCGCGAACGCCACGAGGTCGCCGCTCTGACGTCCACGGTGCGGCGTAACCGGGTCACCGGGGTGGTGGTGGTGGATCGGGGCAGCGACCGCGAAGCCACGCTGGCGGCTGACCTCGTCGTCGACGCCACCGGCCGGGGCTCGCGCGCACCGAGCTTGCTGACCGATCTGGGTTACGGTCGCCCACCCGAGGACGAATTGGTGGTGCAACTCGCCTACACCTGCCAATTGCTGCGCCTGCCACCGGGCGCAGTCACCGAGCACTTCATTGCCGTCTTCCCCGAGCCGGGCCGGCCGAGAATGTTTGGTCTGGTCGAGTACGAGAACGACACGTGGATGTTTGGTGTCGGCGCGATGGCCGGGCTCAAACCCCCCGGCGGTTGTGCCGACATGTGCGAATTCGCGGCAGATTTCGCGCCCGCCCATGCGTTGGACGCGATTCGGGACGCCGAGCCGCTCGGCGACGTGTGCCACCATCGGGTGCCGTCCAACCGGTGGCGCCGCTATGACCTGATGCGCCGATTTCCCCAGGGGTTCCTCATCCTCGGCGACGCGATCTGCAGTTTCAACCCGATCTACGGGCAGGGCATGACCGTCGCCGCGATCGAGGCGCTGCTACTGCGGGATTGTTTGGCTCGCGGCGATGCGGATCTGCCTCGGCGGTTTTTCCGGGCCGCGGCCAAACCGATCGGGGTGGCCTGGCGGACGGCCGTCGGCTCGGATCTGGCGCTACCCGAAGTTCCCGGACACCGCCCGCTGTCGATGCGGATCAGCAACGCCTACCTGAACTGGGTGCTGACCGCCGCTGAAACCGACCCGGTCGCCGCGGGGCAGTTCATGAGGGTCACCGGGATGATCGACCCACCGACCAGGCTGCTCCGGCCCGGATACATCGCCCGCGTCGCCAAAGCACACCGGGTCAGGAAAGCGAACACACCGGAGACCCCGCCGCGTGCGGTCGTCACGCAGGGGGGCCGCACCCCATGAGTGCGCAACAGACCGCGACCCGTCCGGGAACCGGCGAGCACATCGACCTTCGGGCACTGCCGCTGGCGCCGAGGAACCCGTTGCCCTACCGGCAACGACTGCACGCCGTCCGCCACTTTCACACCGGGCTCGAAACATTGCGGGACGCCGGCGGGCCGGTCACCCGGGTCGTTTTGGCGCCGAAATGGCTGCTGCCGCCTGCGGTGGCGGTCACCTCGCCGCAGGGCGCCCACGATGTGCTGGGCCACAGCGGGGCAGCGATTGACCGAGCGCAAGCTCATGAGGAGATGCGCCGGCTGCTCGGCCCGAACCTCTTTGACCTGCCCAATGAACCGTGGCTGCCGCGCCGCCGCACGCTGCAGCCGCTGTTCACCAAGCAGCATGTGCGCGCGTTCGGCGGGCACATGGCGCAGGCCGCCGACATGGTCGCCGCCGGCTGGCCGGCCGGGGCTCCGATCGACCTCGATCGCGAGTGCCGCAGGCTGACGCTGCGCGCACTGGGGCGCTCGGGTGCTCGGGCTCGACCTGGACGACCACACCGAGGGCCATCGGCGACCCGCTGCGCGTTGCGCCTGAGCTACGTCGC
>PPEA01000725.1 GCA_002967005.1 Mycobacterium talmoniae | reverse complement strand
CAACGCCGCGGTGCCGCCGTGCAACTCGGCCTGCTGGGCCACCAACGCCAACCCCAGGCCCGACCCCGAATGCGAGGCCGTCGACCCGCGGGAGAACCGGTCGAACACCATCTGGCGTTCCCCCTCGGGCACCCCGGTGCCGTTGTCGTCGACGGCGATCTCCACCCCGGCCCGCGAACTGACCGCCGACAGCTGCACCCGGGTGGCGCCGCCGTGTTTGACCGCGTTGGCGATCGCGTTGTCGACGGCCAGCCGCAGCCCGGCCGGCAGCCCGATGATGATGCAGGTCGGCGACGGCACCAGCGACACCTCCAGATCGGGGTAGATCCGCATGGCGTCGTGGGCGGCCCGGTCCAGCAGCTCAGTGATGTCGACCGGGACGTGGTCTTCGGCGGTGGACAGCTCACCTTGGGCCAGCCGCTCCAACGCGCCCAGCGTGGCCTCGATCCGCAACTGGGTGCGGATCACGTCGTTGATGACGTCTTTGCGTTGGTCGTCGGGCAGATCCAGGGTGGACAGCACCTCCAGGTTGGTGCGCATCGCGGTCAGCGGGGTGCGCAGCTCATGGGAGGACACCGCCGCGAAGTCGCGGGCCGAGGCCAGCGCCTCCTTGGTGCGGTCCTGCTCGGTCCAGATCCGCTCCAGCATGCCGCGCATCGCCTCGGCGATCTCGACGGCCTCGGTGGCGCCGCGCACCTCGATCTGGGGCCGCTCGTCGCCGACGTCGATCGAGCGGGCCTGCTGCGCCAACCGTTTGAGCGGGCGGACCGCGAACGCGGCCAGCAGCCACGCGAATACCGCGGCCGCGGCGATGGAGAACCCGCACACCAGGATCACCCGGCGGTGCAGGTTGTTGGTGTCGGCGATGGTGGCGTCGTAGGTGTCGCCGACCGCCAGCGAGCGCGGACCCGGACCGGGGATGTCGACGGTGCGCACCCGGTAACGCACCCCGTCGACGTAGGTGTCGGCGTAGCCGCCGGCAGCGGGGGCAACACCACCGCGGAGTTCGACGTCACGTCGTCGCCCTTGCGCACGGTGATCACCGCGTCCTTGGCGCTGGCCGCGCGCGGGATCTCGCCCATGCTGACGAACGGAATCGCAAACCCGGCCGCCTCGTCGAGGCGGCGATCCAGCCGCTCTTTGCGGTCGCGGGTGATGCCCACCCACACGATGGCGCCGGTGATGAGCACGGCGATCGCGGTGCCGATCGCTACCGCGAGCACCACCCGACTCCGCAGCGACGGCGTGCGGGTGAAGATCCGCGACAGCAGGTTCATGACGGCTACTGCATGCGCAGTACAAACCCCACGCCGCGCACCGTGTGCAGCAGCCGGGGCGCGCCCCCGGCCTCCAACTTGCGCCGCAGGTACCCGATGAACACGTCGACGACGTTGGTGTCGGCGGCGAAATCGTAGCCCCACACCAGCTCGAGCAGCTGCGCCCGGGACAACACCGCGGTCTTGTGCTCGGCCAGCACCGCCAGCAGGTCGAACTCGCGTTTGGTCAGGTCCACGTCGACGCCGTTGACCCGGGCCCGCCGACCCGGGATGTCCACCTCCAGCGGACCCACCGTGATGGTTTCCGACGACGAGGTGGCGGTGGATCCACGGCGGCGCAGCAGTGCCCGCACCCGCGCTACCAGCTCCTGCAGCACGAACGGTTTGACCAGGTAGTCGTCGGCGCCGGCCTCCAGGCCGGCGATCCGGTCGTCGACCGAGCTGCGCGCGGATAGCACACAGACCGGGACGTCGTTATCCATCGCCCGCAGCGCGGTGACGACGCTGACCCCGTCCAGCACCGGCATGTTGATGTCCAGCACGATCGCGTCCGGGCGGGTCTCGGTCGCGCTGCGCAACGCTTCGGCGCCGTCCTTGGCCGTCGCCACCTCGAACCCGGACAGCCGCAGCCCGCGTTCCAGCGACGCCAGCACGTCGTCGTCGTCGTCGACAACTAGTACCCGCGGTGAGGTTGCACCCGTGTCCATGCCGCCCATCTTGCCTGATCGGTCCGCGCGATCGCGGGAAGGTCGACATCCACTTATTCGGCTGCCGCTCATGCCAAGCTGAGCAACGTGCCCGCGATCGCAGCGCCGCCCGCCCGCCGGCGGCCGGGTTCCGACCTGCGTCGGCTGCTGCCGTACCTGCGACCGTACCGGGCGCGCTGGATCGCCATGGTGGTCGTCGCGGTGATCAGCCTGGCCGCGACGGTCGCGATTCCGCTGATGACCAAGGCCGTCATCGACGGTCCGGTCCGCCACCACGATCAGCGCGGGCTGTGGGTGTGGGGGATCGCGGCGACCGCCGTCGGGATCAGCGAGGCGGTGCTGTGGTTCGTCCGGCGGTGGTTGGTCGCCCACGCCACCATGGGCGTCGAGGCCGACATCCGCACCGACCTGTACGCCCGGCTGCAGCTGCTGCCGATGGCGTTTCACGGGCGCTGGCAGTCCGGGCAGCTGCTGTCCCGGATCATGAACGACCTGTCCACCATCCGTCGGCTGTTGTCGTTCGGCCTGGTGTTCCTGCTGCTCAACTCGGTGCAGATCGCGGTCGTGACGGTGCT
This sequence comes from Mycobacterium talmoniae, assembly GCA_002967005.1. Classification (GTDB taxonomy): domain Bacteria; phylum Actinomycetota; class Actinomycetes; order Mycobacteriales; family Mycobacteriaceae; genus Mycobacterium; species Mycobacterium talmoniae. The sequence goes on along the minus strand of PPEA01000725.1, from coordinate 1,473 downwards.
GCTGCTGGCGATGTACTGGCCGCTGGGGGTGGTGGTGGCGGCATCGATCGTGCCGATCGCGGGCACCGTGCTGCACTTCGAGCGCAGCTACACCCGGCTGTCGCGCCAAGCCCAGGACCAGGCCGGGCAGGTGGCCACCCACGTCGAGGAGTCGGCGTTGGGTCTGCGGGTGGTCAAATCCTTCGGCCGCGAGGACTACCTGTTCGAGCGGTTCGATGGGCAGGCCACCGCCCTGTACGACACCGAGGTCCGCAAGGTCGCGGTGTCCGCGCGGTTCTGGACGCTGCTGGAAGTCATCCCCACCCTCACCCTGATCGTGGTGCTGGGGTTGGGCGCCGACGCGGCTGGCCACGGCCTGGTCAGCCTGGGCACCCTGGTCGCGTTCATCACCTTGATGCTGTCGCTGGTGTGGCCGCTGTCCTCGCTGGGCTTCCTGCTGTCGATGACCCAGGAGGCGATGACCGCGGCAACCGGATCGCCGAAATCTTCGACGCCCCCACCGACATCACCGACGGTCCGCGGTCGGATCCGCCGCGCCGCGGGCGCCTGGAACTTTGCGACGTCGGTTTCCGGTTCCCGGGCACCGAGGCGTGGGCGTTGCGGCGGGTGAACCTCACCGTCGAGCCCGGCCAGACCCTGGCGCTGGTCGGGGCCACCGGGGCGGGCAAGTCGGTGCTGGTGGCGTTGCTGTCCCGGCTCCACGACGTCGGCGAGGGCGTCATCCGCATCGACGGCATCGACATCCGGGAGCTGAGCCTGTCCGCGCTGCGGCAGTCGGTGACAACGGCTTTCGAGGACCCGACGCTGTTCTCCATGTCGATAGCGGAAAACCTGCGGCTGGGCCGCCCGGACGCCACCGACGCCGAACTGGAACGGGCCATCGAGATCGCCGCCGCGCAGTTCGTCCACGAGCTGCCGTTCGGCCTGGACACCCGCATCGGGGAACAGGGGATGAGCCTGTCCGGCGGTCAGCGGCAACGACTTTCGTTGGCGCGGGCCATCGTGGCGGCACCGACCATCCTGGTGCTCGACGACACCCTGTCGGCGCTGGACGTGCACACCGAGGCGGTGGTCACCGACGCGCTGCGGCGGGCGTTGCGTTGCGCTAGAGGTGATCAGCTGGCGCACCGCGGTGCCGTCGGCGAGGCGGTCCATCGCCGCGTTGATGTCGTCCAACCCGATGGTGGTGGACACCAGCGACTCCACCGGCAGCCGGCCGGACCGCCACAACGCCACGAAGCGGGGGATGTCACGGGCGGGCACCGCCGACCCCAGGTAGCTGCCGATCAACGACCGGCCTTCGGCGACAAACCCCAACGGCCGCCACACTGATCCGCGCCTCCGGCGGCGGCAGGCCCACGGTGGATGGCTGCGGCCGCCGGGCGTGGTGAGCGCGATCGCGGTCTGCAGCGCGGCGGGATGGCCGGCCGCCTCGATCACCCACCGCGGCCTTGACGCCGGCGCGGCCGCCTG
>PPEA01000724.1 GCA_002967005.1 Mycobacterium talmoniae | reverse complement strand
CAGCCGCTGCAGCTCACCGCCGGACAGCCCGCCGGTGTCACGTTCGGCGAAGCCGTCCAACCCGACTTCGCCGAGCAGCCGGTCGATGTCGGTGCTGGTGCCCGGCGGCAGCCCCGACACCACGTCTCGGCGACCCGGGTGCCCAGCACCTGGCTTTCCGGGTGCTGCATGACGACCGCGGTGCCGCCCAGCCGGCCCAACCCGACCGCGCCGGGCCGGTCCAGCCGGCCCGCCGTCGGCTCCCGGCCGGCCAGCAGCAGCATCAACGTGGTTTTGCCGGAGCCGTTGGCGCCGGTGACCGCGAGGTGTTCGCCGGCGTGCACGTCGAGGCTGACCGTCGACAGCGCGTCGTGGTCGGTGTGCGGGTAGCGGAACCGCACCCGGTCCAACCGCACCGGCACCGGCTGCACCGGCCCGCGATCCGGCGGGGTGTCCAGCTTGTGCACATCGGGCACACCGCGCAGCCGCTCCAGCACCCGGGACAGCGCCCACCACCCGATCAGCGAGACGATCATGATCATGATCACGGTGTGGACGAGGATCAGCCACGGCCAGTACTGCAGCGCCAGCGCGAAAAAGCCGCGCAGCTGGTCGCCGAACGCCCCGACATCCGGCACACCCGGGATCCCCGCGAGAACGGCGGCGCCGCGTTCGATCACCTTGGCCAGGCCGTCGACGTTGGCGGTGATGGTGTCGAAGATCAAGTGCCGCAACCGGGCCAGCACCACCAGGGAGGCCACGTTGAGGGCGCCGATCACCAGGCCGGCGACAAAGGAGGCGGCCAGCACGGTCGGTGTTCCGCGGCGTCGGCGTTTGACGACGCCGGTCAGCCCGCCGATATAGACGCAGTTGATCACCGCCATGAAGCCGCCGGCCCCGGCGATCAAAAACGCGATGGTGCCGGCGGCCACCGTGGCCGCGAACAGCACCCGGATCCGGTAGCGGTAGGCCAGCAACCCCATCGGAACCGTGCCCAGCAGCGCGATGCCCGCCGCGAACGGCACGACGACCGCGATGATTGCCGTGGCCGCGCACAGCGCGGCCATCACCGAGGCCTGCGCGAGTTCGCCGGGTTGCAGCGACCGAACCCGGGGCATAGGGGTCGGCGAGCCGGTCGCGGTCATTTCATCGATTCTGCCAGCCGCCGCGCCACGACCCACCTTGGTCTAGTTAGCAAATCTATGTAATATGGATTCATGTCGTCATCTTCTGCCGCGGACACTACGGCCAGCCTGGGCGCCGATTTGCTCAGCGTGGTCGCGCGGCTCAACCGGCTGGCTAACCAGCGGGTGCAATTGCCGCTGCCGGGGGCCCAAGCCCGGTTACTGTCCACCATCGAAGCCCTGGGCGAGGCCCGGATCTGCGATCTGGCCGCGGTGGATCACTGCTCCCAGCCGACGATGACCACCCAGGTGCGCCGGTTGGAGGACGCCGGGCTGGTGACCCGCAGCGGCGACCCCGGCGACGCCCGCGCGGTGCTGATCGCCATCACCGCCGAGGGCATGCGCACCCTGGAGCGGGTCCGCGGCGACCGCGCGGCCGCCATCGATCCGCAACTGGCGCGGCTGGCCCCCGAGGAGCGTCAAATCCTCACCGACGCGCTCGACGTGTTGCGCCGGTTCCTGGAAAACGCCGCGCCGCCTCCACGTACCGCCTGATCACCGGCGGTAGGGTGGCGCCGTCGCAGCGGCGACGGTACGAAGGATCTCAGGATCAAACCCGGACGTCCGGGGGACGCCCATAACCGTGAGGCGCGCCACGTCGATGTTTCCCTATGATCAGCCACCCACGCTGCCGGCCATGCCGACCGCCGGGTCGCGGACCGGTGGATTCAAGATCGGTCGCCGCGACGACTGCGACATCGTGGTGCGCGACCCGCTGGTGTCGCGGATCCACGCCACCCTGATCCCGACGCCGGCCGGACCGGAGATCGTCGACAACATCAGCATCAACGGCACGTTCGTCAATGGCCGCCCCGTCCAGCGGGCGATGCTGCGCGACGGCGACGTCGTGACCCTGGGCAACAGCGACTTCACCGTCGCCGGCGGCACCCTGGCGCCCCGGTCGGTCGCCCCGGGCAGCGGCGGCGTGCAGGCCGAGCGGCTGCGGCTGACCATCGACGGGCACCAGTTGTTGAGCGACGTGTCGTTCACCGCGCGCCCGGGCACCCTGACCGCGGTCATCGGGCCGTCCGGGGCGGGCAAGTCCACCCTGATCAAACTGCTGGGCGGGGTGGAGCGGCCCAGCATGGGCCGGGTCACCTTTGACGGCCACGACATCCACGCCGAGTACGCCTCGATGCGGTCCCGGATCGGGGTGGTGCCCCAAGACGACGTCGTGCACCGGCAGCTCACCGTGGAACAGGCCCTCGGGTATGCCGCCGAGCTGCGGCTGCCGCCGGACAGCACCGCCGCCGACCGCCGCCAGGTGGTGGCCGAGGTCATCGACGAGCTGGAGCTGACCGCGCACCGCAACACCCGGGTCGACAAGCTGTCCGGTGGGCAACGCAAACGCGCCTCGGTGGCCATGGAGCTGCTCACCGGCCCATCGCTGCTGATCCTCGACGAGCCGACGTCGGGGCTGGATCCCGCGCTGGACCGCCAGGTGATGTCGATGTTGCGCCGGCTGGCCGACGCCGGCCGCGTCGTGGTGGTGGTGACGCATTCGCTGACCTACCTGCGGATGTGCGATCAGGTGCTGCTGCTGGCGCCCGGCGGCAAAACCGCGTTCGCCGGTCCCCCGCACGCGATCGACGCGGCGATGGGCAGCAGCGACTGGGCCGACATCTTCGCGTTCGTCAGCGCCGACCCCGACGCCGCCCACTACCGGTACTTGACCGGTGAGCAGCGGACGCCGCCACCCCGCCGGCGGCGTCCGTCGAGCCGGCCGGCCGTCCCGCCCGCATCCGGCGGTGGCGGCAGATCTGGAGCCTGACCCGGCGCCAGGTCCGGCTCATCGTCGCCGACCGCGGCTACTTCGCGTTCCTGGCCGTGTTGCCGTTCATCCTCGGGGCGCTGACGCTGACGGTGCCCGGCGGCACCGGCTTCGGCCCGGCCAACCCGCGCGGCGACACCCCCGACGAGGCCTCCGAGCTGCTGCTGGTGCTGCTGGTCGCGGCGGTGTTCATGGGTACCGCGTTGACGATCCGGGACCTGGTGGGCGAACGCGCCATCTTCCGGCGCGAGCAGTCCGTCGGGCTGTCGGCGTCGGCGTACCTGGGCGCCAAGGTCCTCGTGTACAGCCTGGCCGCGCTGATTCAGACCGCGATCCTGACCGCCATCGTGGTGCTCGGCAAGGGCCCGCCGAAACGCGGGGCCGACGTGCTCGGCAGCCCCGTCGTCGAACTGTTCCTCGCGCTGGCCGTCACCGCGATCGTGTCGGCGCTGATCGGGCTGGCGCTGTCGTCGCTGGCCAAGTCCACCGAGCAGATCCTGCCGATGCTGGTGGTGGCGATCATGGTGTCGCTGGTGTTCTCCGGCGGAATGTTCCCGCTGGGCGGCCGGGCCGGGCTCGACCAGCTGTCCTGGTATCTGCCGTCGCGGTGGGGGTTTGCGGCCGCCGCGTCCACCGTGGACCTGATGTCGGTGGATCCGGTGTCCCCGCACGATCAGCTGTGGACCCACTCGGCGCGCTGGTGGGTGGCCGATATGACGATCCTGGTCATCCTCGGCGCGGTGTGGACCGCGTTGGTGCGCTGGCGGTTGCGCCTACCCAGCCATCGCTGACGCGGCGCGTTACCGTAGGACGGGCACGAAAGGTGGTGGCCATGCCGAGCGAGGCGTCCGCCGCCCAGCTGACGGTCTGGGTCGGATCCGCGAAGTACGCCTTTTCCCCCGGCCCCGACGTCACGGTGGGCCTCGATCCCCGCTGCGACATCCGCCTCGACGGCCCGGACACGGCGATCTCGCCGATCCACCTGGTGCTGCGGTGCGACGACGGCCAGTGGGTGGCCATCGACAGCAGCCGCGACGGGATCTACCGCGACGGTGTGCGCGTGCCCACGGTCACCGTCGCCGACGGCCAGGCCATCACCCTCGGCGACCCGGTGCACGGGCCGCGGCTGGTGTTCCGGGTCAGCGCCCCCCGCCCAAGCCCC
>PPEA01000723.1 GCA_002967005.1 Mycobacterium talmoniae | reverse complement strand
CGGCCGCGGCCCGCCTCGCTCGCCGCAGCATCACCACCCATGCGCTAAACCATTACATGTCGTAACGTAAATGGTCAATGGCCGGTTTCGCAGGGACGCGCCTCCCCCGCCGGTAGGGTGGGCGCCATGGCGTTTGCTGCGGACCCCCGTGCGGCAACTGGCTACGAGGCGCGCTGGGAGCAGCACAACGTCGAGCGGCGTGCGCAGATTCTGCGGGCCGCCGTGGAACTCATCGAAGCGAGCCCGCCCGGCGGCGACGTGTCGGTGTTGAGCATCGCCAAGCGCGCCGGCGTCGCGAAATCGGTGGTGTATCGGCAGTTCAGCAGCAAGGAAGAGCTGGAATGCCGGGTGCGCTCCTACGTGTTCGACGACTTCGCCGCGGTGCTGGACACCAAACTCGACGTGACCAACGGGTCGTTGCGCGAAATTTTGACCCGCACCGTCGAAGCGGTCGCCGACTGGATGATCGATCATCCCCGGCTCGACGAATTCGCCCGCCGCGGGCCGACTTTCGAGGGGGACGGCTCACTGGACGCGGTGGGCGAGTTGAAGCTGCGGATGACGCGTCAGGCCGAGGACATCATCGCCGAGATCGCGGCGACGATCGGGGTCGACGACGCCGCATTCACCTCGGTGCCGTTCGCGGTGGTGACCATGGTCGAGGCCACCTTGTCGGCTTGGCGTCGCGGCGCCGCGCCCACCCGGTCCCGGGAGGAGATGATCGCGCACCTGGCCGACTTCGCCTGGTACGTGTTGGACGGGGCGGCCCGATCGGCCGGGCTCGAGGTCAGCCGGGACGACCCGCTGATGGCGGTGATCACCGCACTGACAAACCGCTGACCTGCAGTAGTCCGGCGTTGTAGTCGGCGACCAGGCTGCGGACGGTTTCCTGGGCGCAGGATTTGTTGGTGCCGATGAACCCGGTCGGGCCCCGCTTGATCCAGCCGGTGACATACACGCCCGCGGGCCCGGGCACCCGGCCGCCGTCATGGGGCACCGTGGCGGTGGCGTCATCGAAGGGCAGCCCGGGCACCGGTTGGCCCCGGAACTGCCCGGCGGGCGCCCGGTGTCCTCCGCGCCGTACGGGTCGGCGTCGATCCTGCCGATCACCTGGGCCTACATCCGGATGATGGGCCCCGACGGGCTGCGGGCGGCGTCGCTGACCGCGATCGCGGCGGCCAACTACATCGCGCGCCGGCTCGACGAGTACTACCCGGTGCTCTACACCGGCGAGAACGGCATGGTCGCCCACGAATGCATCCTCGATCTGCGGCCGATCACCAAAGCCACCGGGGTGACCGTCGACGATGTGGCAAAACGGTTGGCCGACTACGGGTTCCACGCCCCGACAATGAGCTTCCCGGTGGCCGGCACGCTGATGGTGGAACCCACCGAAAGCGAGAGCCTGGCCGAGCTCGACGCGTTCTGCGACGCGATGATCGCGATCCGGGCCGAGATCGACCGGGTCGGCTCGGGAGAGTGGCCGGTCGACGACAACCCGCTGCGCGGCGCCCCGCACACCGCGGCCTGCCTGCTGGCCGCGGACTGGGATCACCCGTACACCCGCGCGGAAGCCGCCTACCCGCTCGGCGCCGCGTTTCGGCCCAAGGTGTGGCCGCCGGTGCGCCGCATCGACGGTGCCTACGGCGACCGCAATCTGGTGTGCTCCTGCCCGCCGGTGGAGGCGTTCGCCTAAGCGCGAAACGGCGCGGCTCAGTCGGGTACCGGAGTAACGTCTGGTTCGCTGCGGAAAGGATGTGAGCCAGGGGGCGCCAGGTGCCAACGGATGCCCGGTCGGGATGGCCAATGGTGGGCCGCGATACCGAGGTTCACCAGGCGCTCGCCGCATTCGACGATTCCACCGACTACCGAGGTGTCGTTCTGGTGGGCGAGGCCGGGGTCGGCAAGTCCACGTTGGCGCATAGCCTCGCCGAAACCCTTGAGTCGCGCGGGTTCACTTTGCGTTTCGCGCTGGGCACCGAGACCGGCAGTGCGGTGCCGCTGGGCGCCTTCTATTGGTTGATGACTCTCGACGCCGCCCAGGAACCCGCCGTCATGTTGGCCACCGCGCAGCGCACCCTGGAGCAGGAAGAGAATCTGGTCGTGATGGTCGACGACGCCCAGCTACTCGACCCCCTATCGGCGTCATTGCTGTACCAGTTGGCCGCGGGCGGTATTGGCCGATTGATCGTGACGATCCGATCCGGCAACATGGTGCCCGATGCGGTGACCGCACTATGGAAAGAGTGGCTGCTACGGCGCTTAGAGGTCAAGGCGTTCACCCCACAGCAGACCGAGGATCTGGTGCGCGCCGTGCTCGGGGGTGCCGTGGATGCCCGGCTGATCAACGAGTTGCACCGCCGGACGGCAGGAAATGTGTTGCTGCTGCGCGGTCTACTGAGCGCCGGTCGGGACAGCGGGGTGCTGGTGCAAACCCGAACCGGCTGGCAACTTCGCGCGCCGTTACGCCCCGACCGTCAGCTCAGCGACCTGTTGGAATTTCGGTTACGGTCTTTGACCGCTGAGGAATTGGATGCGGTCGAGATCGTGGCCGCTGCGGAGGTCTTGGACTGGGAAACCCTGCGTGGGCTGTGTGACGCCGACGCAGTGGCAAAACTGGAGCGCCGCGGCCTGATTCAGTTGGTCGCTGACGAATCGCACACCGTGGCTCGGTTACTGCATCCCGTCATGGGCGAAACAGCCATCCAACACGCCGGGGTGGTGCGCACGCGGCAGCTCAACGGCATGCTGGCACAACACCTTCGCAAGCAAATGCAGGCCCTGGAGCAGCAGTCTCGGGTGCCCGATGTGCGCACCCGGATCCAGCTGGCTCAGTTCATGATGCGCAGCGATTTGGCGCCGGACCTCGGCGTGATCACCGAGGCGGCGTCCTGCGCGCTGACCATGGCCAACACCGCGTCGAGCGAGGAGCTGGGTCGCTTCGCGTTCGAGCACGGCGGTGGTCTGCCGGCTGCGCTGGTGCTGGCCAGCGCGCTGAGCTGGCAGGGCCGCGGCGCGAGGCCGAGGCGGTGCTGGCCGAGGCCGATCCCGAAGGAAGTGACGCGGCGCTGACCGCACAGTGGGGCTGTCTGCGGGCGGCGAACCTGTTCTTCAACTGCGGGCAAGTCGACTCCGCCCGGCGGCAACTCGTCGATGTGCGCGAGCGGGTCGGCGCGCAGCCCATGGTCCAGCTGACCACCGCCCTGGACGTGTTGTTCGCGTTCTTCTCCGGGGATCTCGAGATGGCGATCGAAACTGGGCCGTCGCTGTGCACCGCGGAGGTACTGCCGCTGGCCACGGTGTGGGCGGCGGCGCCCACCGCGTACGGGCTGGGGCTGGTCGGCCGGTTCGACGAGGTCCGCGCGGTCGCCGATGCCGGGCTGCGGGCGGCCGGCGCTCAGCGAATCGGGACGCAACGGTTCGCCATCGGGTCGCCGAGGCGGTGGCGGCGATGGCGGCCGGCGATTATCGGGAAGCCGAGCGGGTGTGGGAACGCTACTCGGCGATGGCCGCCGGTATCCCGGCCGGCGATGCCATGGTCGCGGCCATCCGCGGCCTGGTGGAGCTTGCCGGCGGTGCACTGCGACCGGCCAGTGCGGCCTTTCACGATTCGATATCGGCATTGTCGGACGGTTTCCCCTCGCTGTGGACGATGCTGACCGCGGCGTGGTGCACCCAGGCCGAGGGCATGCGGGCGACGCCGCGGCCGCAGCGGCCACGCTGCGGATCGCCGAGCAAAGCTACGGGCCCCAGCCGCCGTGCTGTTGCCGGAATTGGAGTTGGCGCGGGCCTGGGAACGCGCCGCGGCGGGGCACACCACCGCCGCGCGGACGCACGCACAGCGGGCCGCCCAGATCGCACAGCATCCGGAATGCCTGCGCTGGAGGTGGGCGCGTTGCATGCCGCGGTGCGGTTGGGGGATCGGTCGTGTGCGGCGCGGTTGGAGGAGTTGGCGGCGGTGTTGGGTACGCCGTTGGCGGCCGGGATGGCCGGGCATGCGCGGGGGCTGGCCGGCCATGATGGTGATTGTTGGATGCGGCGGCGGATGGGTTTGTGGAGGTGGGGGCGTTGGCGTTGGCCGCGGATGCGGCGGCGCAGGCGGCGGCCGAACATGCCCGCGGTGGGCATCGGGGTAAGGAGATCGGGTCCTCGACGGCGGGCGGACCGGTTGGC
>PPEA01000722.1 GCA_002967005.1 Mycobacterium talmoniae | reverse complement strand
CGCACTGCGCGCCGCGGTGCTGGCGCAGACCGCGGCCAGCTGCCCGCCGGCGCGTTGCACGGCGTGGGCGTGCACCGAGCCGACCATGCCGGTGCCGATGATCGCACTACGCAGACTGCGGGTAGGGGTGACCACGGCTCTCCTCGCGTCCCGGATGCGACGTTGTAACGGTAGTGGGCGCCGCCGGGCTACTCGACGATTTCGGAGAGCTCCAACCAGCGGCTCTCCTTAGCCGCGACCTCGTCCTCCAGCTCGCGCAACTCCTGCGTCAGCCGGGCGAGCCCCACGTGGTCGGTGTGGTCATGCTCGGCGAGTTCGTGATGCTTGGCGGCGATCCGCTCGGCCAGCCGGGCCAACGCCCGGTCGATGGCCGCGATCTCTTTTTCGATCGCGCGCAGCTCAGCGCCGGAAACTGTTGCGGCCGAAGGTGTCACGGACGGTGCGGCGGGCTCCGGGCTCGCCGCCCGCACCGCCGCGGCCAGCCGCAGGTATTCGTCGACGCCGCCGGGCAGGTGCCGCAGCCGGCCGTCGAGGATCGCGTACTGCTGATCGGTGACCCGCTCCAGCAGGTACCGGTCGTGCGAGACCACGATCAAGGTGCCCGGCCAGGAGTCCAGCAGATCCTCGGTCGCGGCCAACATGTCGGTGTCCACATCGTTGGTGGGCTCGTCGAGCACCAGCACATTCGGCTCGGCCAGCACGGTGAGCATCAGCTGCAGCCGGCGCCGCTGCCCCCCGGAGAGCTCACCGACCCGCGCCGACAGCTGGCCGCGGGCGAACCCCAACCGCTCCAACAGCTGGGCCGGGGTCAGCTCCCGCCCGTCGACCTGGTAGCCGGCGCGCAGCCGACCCAGCACGTCGCGACCCGATCCTGCGCCAGCGAGACCAGTTCGGTGGACTGCTGATCCAGCATCGCCAGCCGAACGGTCTTGCCGCGCTTGACCCGCCCGGTGTCGGGCTGCACGGCCCCGGCGATCAACCCCAGCAGGGTGGACTTGCCGGCGCCGTTGGCACCCACGATCCCGCTGCGTTCACCCGGCCCGATCCGCCACTCGACGTCGCGCAGCACCGGGCGGCCGTCGAACGCGACCGACACGTCCAGCAGGTCGATGACCTCCTTGCCCAGCCGCGCGGTCGCCAGCTTCGCCAGCTCGACGGTGTTGCGCAGCGGCGGCACGTCGGCGATCAGCTGGTTGGCGGCCTCGATCCGGAACTTCGGTTTCGACGTGCGGGCCGGTGCGCCGCGGCGCAGCCAGGCCAGCTCCTTGCGCATCAGGTTCTGCCGCTTGGCCCCGGCCGCGGCGGCCACCCGGTCCCGCTCCACCCGGGCCAGCACATAGGCCGCGTACCCGCCCTCGAACGGCTCCACGATCCCGTCGTGCACTTCCCACGTCGTGGTGGCTACCTCGTCGAGGAACCAGCGGTCGTGGGTCACCAGCAGCAGCCCGCCGGTGTTGCGGGCCCAGCGGCCCCGCAGATGGCCGGCCAGCCAGGTGATGCCCTCGATGTCGAGGTGGTTGGTGGGCTCGTCGAGGGCGATCACATCCCAGTCGTGCACCAGCAGCGCGGCCAACTGCACCCGACGCCGCTGGCCGCCGGACAGGGTGGCGATCGTTGCCTCCCAGGCGATATCGGACACCAGCCCCGACACCACGTCGCGGACCCGCGGGTTGGCCGCCCACTCGTGGTCGGCCCGATCGCCGACCAGCGTCCACCCGACCGTGCGCGCCGGGTCGAGGGTGTCGGTTTGGTCCAGGGCGCCGACCCCTAAACCGCTGCGCTGGGTCACTCGCCCCGAATCCGGCCGCACCCGACCCGTGAGCAACCCCAGCAGGGTGGATTTGCCGTCGCCGTTGCGGCCCACGATGCCGATCCGGGCGCCGTCGTTGACGCCCAGGCTTACCGACTCGAACACGACCTGGGTCGGGTATTCCAGATGGACCGCCTCGGCCCCCAACAGGTGTGCCACCGGGCAGACCTTAGACGACGACGCGGGCCGTCACAGCCGCCACAGCGCTTCCTGGGTGGTGCTGGCGATCAACGTGCCGGACGCGTCGTACAGCGACCCGACCGCCAGGCCCCGCGCGTCGGCGTTGTTGACCGAGCCGACTTCGTAGCGGTGCCACGCGTTGGGCCAAAACGGTCGGTGGAACCACACCGCGTGATCCAGGCTGGTGGTGAATCCGACGCCCGGCACCACCGGGATGCCGGGTGGTCGCGCCGCCGGCACCGGGCCGAAATCGGACATGAAGGTCAACGCGCAGGCGCGCAGCAGCGGGTCGTCCTCGATCGGGTCGCGGACCCGGATCCAAAACGGCGGCACCGCGAACGGGGACACATCGTCGGGACTGGTGCGGATCTCGAACCGGTCGGCGAATTCGATGGCCGGATGTTTGGGCGCCGCCTCGTCCAGGGAGATGGCGGGCGCGCGGGGCGGATGCCAATCGGCGCCGGGCTCGGGTCGGTGAAACGAGGCGATCATCTCCAGGATGACCGCGTCGTCCTGGCGGGCCGTGACCCGCCGGGTGTCGAACGAGCGTCCGGTGCGGGTGCGTTCCACCTGCAACTCGACGTCGACGCCGTAGCGGCCGCCGCGCACGAAATACAGGTGCAGCGACTGCGGAAGTTTGTCCGCGTCCACGGTTGCGCCGGCGGCGCCGAGCGCCTGGGCGGCGATGAGCCCGCCGAACCAGCCGCGGTGCGGGTCCGCGGTCGGAGCTGGCCGCCACGAAGGTGTCGCCGTCGCGGTCGAACCGCAGCAACCGGGCGACCCAACTTGGCTCGTCGGGGCGCCCGCCTCGGGTGCGCGCGTGTTCGGTGGCCGTCATCGATTGCTCAGCCTATCCACCGCTTGGTTGGGGGGTGTGGCGGGGATCGCCGGTCCTCCGCTGGCAGAACGCGCCAACCCGGCGTCGAACGGGCCTTATGATGTGCAGGCCATCAGGCCAAATTTGCGGCGGCAACATTAACCCAGGGGAGCGCGCGGGTGGAGCTGAAACTGTCGGCGGTCAAGCGACCGATCGAGCGTCTGATGGCCACCGCGCAAAACGGCCTGGAGGTGTTGCGGCTGGGGGGTCTGGAGACCGGCACGGTGCCGTCGCCGTTCCAGATCGTCGAGAGCGTGCCGATGTACAAGCTGCGCCGCTACTTCCCGCCGGACAACCGACCCGGTCAGCCGCCCGCCGGCCCGCCGGTGCTGATGGTGCATCCGATGATGATGTCGGCCAACATGTGGGACGTCACCCGGGACGACGGTGCGGTCGGCATCCTGCACGCCGCCGGCATCGATCCCTGGGTCATCGACTTCGGCTCGCCCGACGAGGTCGAGGGCGGGATGCGCCGCAACCTGGCCGACCACGTTGTCGCGCTCAGCGAGGCGATCGACACGGTCAAGGACACCACCGGCCGCAACGTGCATGTGGCGGGGTACTCCCAAGGCGGCATGTTTTGCTATCAGGTGGCGGCGTTCCGCCGGTCCAAAGACCTCGCCAGCATCGTGGCGTTCGGCTCCCCGGTGGACACCTTGGCCGCGGTGCCGATGGGGCTGCCGCCCAACCTTGCCGCCGGCACCGCCAACTTCATGGCCGACCACGTGTTCAGCAGGATGGACATCTCGGGCTGGATGGCGCGCACCGGATTTCAGCTGATGGATCCGCTCAAGACCGCCAAGGCGCGCATCGACTTCCTGCGGCAACTGCACGATCGGGAGGCGTTGCTGCCGCGCGAACAGCAGCGTCGCTTCCTGGACTCGGAAGGCTGGATCGCCTGGTCGGGGCCGGCGATCGCCGAGCTGCTCAAACAATTCATCGCCCACAACCGGATGATGACCGGCGGTTTCGCCATCCACGGGCAACTGGTCACCCTGACCGACATCACCTGCCCGGTGCTGGCCTTCGTCGGCGAGGTCGACGACATCGGCCAACCCGCGGCGGTGCGCGGCATCCGGCGCGCCGCACCGGACGCCGACGTCTACGAATACCTGCTGCGGGCCGGGCATTTCGGGCTGGTGGTGGGGTCCAAGGCGGCCGAGGAAACCTGGCCGACCGTCGCCGGCTGGGTGCAGTGGCTGTCCGGCGACGGGCCGCAACCGGTCGGGGTGGCGCCGATGGCCGACCAACCCGACGAACCCTCCGACAGCGGGGTGGCGATCAGATCGCGGGTGGCCCACGGTCTCGGGGAGGCCTCCGAGGT
>PPEA01000721.1 GCA_002967005.1 Mycobacterium talmoniae | reverse complement strand
TGTGATCACGATGGCCGACGGCCGCACCGCCTCGGCGTGGATCAACTGCGAGATGGCGCCGACGTTCGCGGACTATCAGGACCCGTTCATCAAAACGCTACGTCGGCCGCTACAACGCCGAACTTCGCTTCAACCCCACGCATTAGCAACGCCGAACCTGTTGCGACACCGTGCTATTCGGCTCGGTGGCATCTCCCGATTCCGAAAGGAAAGATGATATGACGCTGCCCGCGACCGGGGGAACCTGGGCCGATATCCTGCAGGACAGCCTGAACCCGCTGGCTGAGCGCTACTGGCCGATCACCGACGTTTTGATCCGCGACTACTTCAACGCTGACGGAACGGTCTTCAACCTGGCCGACCCGTCGGTCGGCCTGGGCGCCGAGGGTGTGTTCACCCCGTTCGCCGCCGACGGCACGCTGCGCAGTGATCTGCTGATCACCGCGCCGGCGCCGAATCTCGGTTTCTACCACCTGGGCGAACTCAAAGAAGACGCGATGTCGATCACGCCGGATCAGACGATCCAGCAGACCCCGACCGCGCAGAGCATCCGGTCGACCCGCAACGTGTTGACCAAGCTGGATGACAAGATTCAGTTCACCGCGATGGAGTCCACCCCGCTGGTCGACGCTCTGCGCTACGAGCTGCCGCTGTCCGGCGGCCTGCCCGAGTACGGCACGCCGGGATATCAGGTCAAGCGGCCGATCAGCGACGTCCTGCAGGCACGCATCATCGTATTGCTGGGCTTCGACAACAACGACGGCCAACGCAAGGCCGAGGTCTTCCCGCTGTGCTACACGGACAAAAAGGGCAAGACCGAGATGCAGCGCAAGAACGCTGACTCGCTGGAGCTGACCTACGAGCCGCTGGGCGACCCCTACACCAAGTCGGTGATGTGGATCTGCCGCGACGGCCAGCAGTGGCGCGCCGCAGCTCCGGGCCCGATCTTCTCGGGCGTCCCAGTCGCGACCGCAGTCACCGGCCTCAAGGCCACCATCGTGTTCCCGACCCCGACCGGCGATTCGCCGTTCACCTACACCGTGGCGCAGCAGTCCGGCGGCACCGGCTCGTTCACCGCGTCGACGTTGTCGGGCTCACCCTCGGTGTCGGGTGGCAACACCACGCTGACCGTGTCGGGGCTGACCGCATCTACCGCCTACGTGTTCCAGGTGACCGCGACCGACGCGAACGGCAAGTCGACGACCGCGACCAACACCGCGTCGATCACGTCGACCTCCTCGTAGCGAAAACCTCGCCGGGGAGCCTGTTTTCTGCGTGGGCGGGCGCCCCGGTGAGCCACGCAGACGCTCACGCAGGCGAAGGAATCAGTCATGGCTGTCGAGACCAAGACGTTCGAGGAAGCGCGCGCCCAGGCCGCCGAGTGCCTGGGGTTCACCGTCTCGGAGTGCCTCCGCACCGCCGACGGCACGGTGTTCGAGATCCCGAACCCGTCGCTACTCGATGACGAGCAGCAGACCCGCTACGACCAGCTGCTGCTGGAATCCGAATCCTGGGACCGTCACCCGGACGTCACCGACGATGACGGCAACATGATCCGCCGCGGTGCGTTGCTGGTGCCCAACCGCAAAAACGGCGAGCTGGTCGAGAACTTCGACATTCAGCAGGCCAAGGCTATTCTCGGGGATCGCTATCCCGCGTTTCGCGCGGCCGGCGGCCGCGCGACGGACGTCACGGTCATCTGGTGGAAGATGAACCGCGAGCTCAATGAGCGGCGCGCCGCCGACTCGAAAAGTGCTGGAGGCGATCGCGCTGTGGCGGCTGTACCCGACGCAGATCGAGGCGGGGCTGAGCGCGTATCACCGTCGGCGGATAGCTGAATGGCATCAGGGCCAGATGAGCAGCCGTGAGCTGCTGGCCCTGGTCGAGGAGTTTCCCGAGACCTCGAAGTTCAAAGAGGCCCGCGACCGGACGTTTCGGCTCGTCGAGCGTGACGGCAAACTGGGCCTGTTCACCGGCGACGGGAAGTTGCCGCAGGGCGCGCAGGTGATTGCTCGCTACGTCGACTGGACCGATGAGCGCAAGATGGCCGGCCGCGCGGTGCAGGAGCTTGCGGCGATGCGTGCCGACGGACGCGGCTACCAGCCCGATTTCAGCGGCCTGCGCGAGCCGCTGACCGAGATTCTGCTGGAGCGCAAACGCAAGCAGGAGGCCGAGATCCGCACTCGGGTGCACGAGTCCATCCGGTCCGAGCTGTACGCATACGAGAGGCGGTGAGTCATGCCGGTCTACTTGCAGGTCGAGTCCCGGCTTGACCAGGCCGCTGCCGCGGCCGCGGCTCGCGAGGCGGTCCGGTTGTTCACGCGCGCCGGAGAAGAGGCGTCTCGCGGCTTCGGCGGGGCGATGGGCAAGGCGTTCGGGATGCTCGATACCAGCCGGGCCCGCGCCGAGATCGACGCACTGAGCACCAAGTGGCGCGAAGCCCAGGTCGCCGAGGCCGAGGCCGCCCGGCAGATGGAACGCTCACTGGCCCAGGTGGAAGTGGCCCAGCGCCGTCTGAACGAGGTCACCGCGAAGTACACCGCCGACAGCTCCAAGGCGATGGCGGCCAACATCGGCGTGGCCGACGCGAATGCCCGTGCAGCCAAGGCTGCCCGCGACCACGCCGACGCGATGGTGGCCACCGAGGGCGCTGCGCCGGGCTGGCGCGCACCACCGACAAGGCCGGCAGCTCGGTGACCCGCGCCGGCCAGGTGTTCAACGGCGTGGGGATGGCATCAGCGGCCGGGTTCGGTGTCGCGCTGCTGGAGACCACCAAGAAGGCCGGGGACTTCCAGGCGTCCCAGCAACGTCTGGTCGCATCGGCCGGCGAATCGTCGCAGAACCTCAAGGCCGTCTCGGATGGCATCTTGAAACTGGCCGGCACGGTGGGCTACAGCGCACAAGACCTGTCCAATGCGATGTACACCGTCGAGAAGGCGGGATTGCGCGGCGCCGACGGTGTGCAGGTGCTCAAGGCGGCCGCGCAGGGCGCGAAGTCGGAGAACGCCGACCTCGGCGAAGTGCTGTCGGGGCTCACCACGACGCTGAGTGACTTCTACCCGGCCGCCCAGCGCGCCGGGGCGGCCTCCGATGTCATGTCGAAGATGGTCACCGCGGTGGGGGAAGCCAAGACGAACTTCCAGGAGTTCGCCGGCGCCCTGCACGCAGTCGAGCCGATCGCGGCCGCGGCGCATCTCAAGCTGGAGGACGTCTACGGGTCGCTGGCCCAGATCACCCAGTCGGGCACGTCGGCCGAGCAGGGCGCGCAGAACATGGCGCACTCGATTTCGCAGCTGATGAAGCCCACCCAGCAGATGCGCGACGAGATGGCCGCGATGGGCCTCGACGCCCGCGATGTGCAGGAGCACCTGGGCGAGCGCGGCTATGCCGGCACGGTGCAGATGCTGTCGGACACGATTCGTCAGCACATGAATCCGGCGCAGCAGGTCGTCATCGACACCATGTTCAAAAGCCAGCAGGCCACCGACGCGGCCAATCAGATGTTCAACAGCCTGCCGCCCGCTGCGCAGCGCGTCGCCCAGGCCATCAAGGACGGCACGCTGTCGTTCAAGGAGTTCCGCAAGTCGCGCGGTGGCCTGAGCGTCGAGGACGCCAACCTGATCCAGCAGTGGGCCAACATCAACAACAAGGTCGCCGGCTTCTCGAACGCGCTCAAGACCGGCCAGGGCACCATCCAGACCTACGAGCAGGCGCTGGCGCTGATGACCGGCGGCCAGGACTCGCTGCGCACCGTGCTGCAGCTCGTCGGCGAGAACGCGGCTGCCACCAACGACAAGATCGCGGCCGTCAAGAACACGACCGCCGACACCGACGGCACCGTCAAGGGCTTCAACGAGACCCAGGAAACCCTCAACGCCAAGATGGCCGACGCCAAGGCGGCGTTCGGCGCGGCGGCCATCGAGATGGGCAGCGCGTTCGTTCCGGTGATGACCGATGTCGCGAACGTCGCCAAGACCGTGGGCGACTACATGGCCGACCACCCGCGGATCGCGCACGACGTCATCAACGCTCTCGGGCTGCTGGGCGGCGCGTGGCTGACCTTCAAGGCGCTCAACATCGCCGAGACGATCCTGGCGCCGATCGCCACCGGCCTGGGCAGCATCATCGCCGGCGAAGAGGGAGCGACCGCGGCCGCGGGCGGATTGAGCTCGGCGCTTCGCGGCGTCGGGATTGCGGC
>PPEA01000720.1 GCA_002967005.1 Mycobacterium talmoniae | reverse complement strand
AGATCGTCGAAATCGATGGCGACGACGACCTGGAGCAGGTGCTGCGCGCGCCGCCGAGCGCGCCGAGGTGCTCGGTATCGGCGGCGGCGACGGCACGGTGGCGTGCGCGGCCGCGGTGGCGGTGGACACCGGCCGCCCGCTGGCGGTGTTCCCGGCCGGCACGCTGAACCACTTCGCCAAGGACCTCGGCTGCGACCGGGTGGCCAAAACCGTGCGCGCCATCCGCGACGGCTGCGTGACCCGCGTGGACCTGGTGTGCCTCAACGATTCCCGGCTGATCATCAACACCGCCAGCATCGGCGACTACCCGCGGCTGGTGCAGACCCGGGAACGCCTCGAACACAAGATCGGCAAACCGCTGGCGGCGGCCTACGCCATGTGGCAGACCCTGCGGCACGAGCAGCCGGTGCGCATCCGCTACGACAGCACCACCGTGCAGACCGGCCTGTTCTTCCTGGGCAACTCGTCGTATGCGCCGTCCGGGTTCGCCCCGGCCTACCGCCACCGCCTCGCCGACGGCCTGATCGACGTGCGGATCCTGGAGACCGGCCGGCGGTTCAGCACCCTGCGGGTGATGACCGCGCTGCTGCTGGGGCGGCTGGAACGCAGCCCGCTCTACCACGAGTTCCACGTCCCGGAGTTCGCCTTCACCGCGCTGGACGGGCCCACCGCGCTCGCCCACGACGGCGAAGTCGGCGGGCGCTACCAGCACGCCAACTTCGCGGTCCGCTACCGGGTGCTGCCGGTGTTCAGCCAGCTCCCGTGATCGCGCTCCAGCGTCGTTCAGATTGCGGACGGGGCTGTTCCCGGGCCGGCCGCTCAGGCCGAGCCCTGCGCGTCGATGACCGTTTGAATCAGGTCGACGATGCGTTGCTGCCCGGCGGCGGCCAGGTCGAACTTGGCGCGCATCTCCCGGCGCAGGTCGACCATGTCCTCTCGTAGCGCGTTGAAGCTCGCGGTGGTGGCGTTTCGGAAGTCGCGGAGCTCGTCGCCGATCGCGCCGACGTCGCGGTCGGCACCGCCGGCGAGCACCCGAGCAGCGGCGGCGTCCTGCTCGCTGGCGCGTACCCGACCACGCAACTCGCGCACCTGCCCCTCCAGGGCGGTAACCCGTGACTCAAGGTTCTCCGACGGCATGGTGGGCAGCCTACGCCGGGACCGCAGCCCGGGAGTTGCGTCACTTCATGCCATCCACAGCCGGCAGGTCAGGGTAGTCGGCTGTCGCGGGGATCGGTCAGGCCGAGTCTTTGTCGCCTTGCGCGTCGATGACGGTTTGAATCAGCTCGACGATGCGCTGCTGGCCGGCGGCGGTCAGGTCGAACTTGGCCCGCATCTCGGCGAAGCCGTTATCGACCCGCGCGAAATTCGCGTCGATCCGGTCGAAGTTCTCGTCGATCCGGGCGAACCCCTCATCCATCCGCCGAAACCCGTCGTTCATGTCCTGGCGCAGCGCAGTGAAGCTGGCCATCGTGGCCCGTCGGAAGTCGCGGAGTTCGCCCCGGATCTCGGTGACGTCGCGGTCGGCGGCGCCCGCCAGTACCCGGGCAGCGGCGGCGTCCTGCTTGGTGGCGCGCACTTGCCCGGCGAGGTCACGCACTTGGGTCTCCAGCGCCGAGACGCGGGCCTCCAGGTTCTCCGACGGCATGGTGGGCAGCCTACGCCGCTGGGGCAGGTACCCGGTCCGTCATCCCCAGCCCTGGTGCCGCGTCGCGCCGGCAACGACGCGGGCCGCGCGGCGAGCAGGTCTCCGGGGTGCCCACCCCGTATGGTGCAGGCAGGCTTATGTACAGGTTCCTCACGTTTGTCGTCCTCGGTGTGGTCGCCGCGCTCGCCGGGGTGGCCGCCGCGCTCATCTCGGGGGCCTGGCTGGCGCTGGCGGTGCCGGCGGCCTGTTGTTCGCCGTCGGGCTCTACGACCTTGTCCAGCCGCGGCATTCGGTGCTGCGCAACTACCCGGTGCTGGGGCATCTGCGGTATCTGATGGAGGCGCTGCGGCCCGAGCTGCAGCAGTACTTCATCGAACGCGACTACGACGGCCGCCCCTACGACCGGTCCCGGCGCTCGATCATCTACGAACGCGCCAAGGGCGTGCACGCCGAGCAGGCGTTCGGCACCGAACGCGACATCGACGAGGTGGGCTATGAGTACCTGGCCCAGTCGGTGGCGCCGGTGCCGCTGCCCGACACCCCGCCGCGGGTGCTGGTCGGCGGGCCGGACTGCACCCAGCCGTATTCGATGGCGCTGCTGAACGTGTCGGCGATGAGCTTCGGGGCGTTGTCGGCCAACGCGATTCGCGCGCTGAACAAGGGCGCGGCACTGGGCGGGTTCGCGCACGACACCGGGGAGGGCGGGCTGACCCCGTATCACCTGGAAAACGGGGGAGACCTGGTGTGGGAGATCGGCTCGGGCTACTTCGGCGCCCGCACCGCCGACGGGCATTTCGACCCGCAGCAGTTCGCCGACAAGGCCGCGCACCCGCACGTCAAATGCCTGTCGCTCAAACTCAGCCAGGGCGCCAAACCCGGCCTGGGCGGGGTGCTGCCGGCGCCGAAGGTCAGCGCCGAGATCGCCCGCTACCGCGGGGTTCCGGCCGGTGTAAAGTGCGTCAGCCCCGCCTACCACTCGGTGTTCACCACCCCGCGGGAGCTGATCCGGTTCATCGCCCGGATGCGCGAACTCGCCGACGGCAAACCCACCGGGTTCAAGCTGTGCGTGGGCACCCGCACCGACATCCTGGCGATCTGCAAGGCGATGCTCGACGAGGGCACCGCCCCGGATTTCATCATCGTCGACGGCGCCGAGGGCGGCACCGCGGCCGCGCCGCTGGAGTACGAGGACCACGTCGGGGTGCCGCTCACCGACGGGCTGATGACGGTGCACAACGCGCTGGTCGGCACCGGGCTGCGGGACCGGATCAAACTCGGCGCCAGCGGCAAGGTCGCCGGCGCCACCGACGTCGTCAAGCGCCTGATCCAGGGCGCGGACTACACCACGCCGCGCGCGCCATGATGATGGCCGTCGGCTGCATCCAGGCCCAGCGCTGCCACACCAACACCTGCCCGGTCGGGGTGGCCACCCAGGACCCCAAGCGGGCGCGGGCGCTGGACATCGCCGACAAGAGCCTGCGGGTGCAGCGCTACCAGCAGGCCACCGTGCACCAGGCCATGCAGATGATCGCCTCGCTGGGCGCGCACGGCCCGCAGGAGCTGTCCCCGCGGATGCTGCGCAAACGGGTCGCGGCATCCTCCGTGCGGTCCTACGCCGAACTGTACGAATGGTTGCGCCCCGGCCAGCTGCTCGCCGAGCCGCCCGAGTCGTGGCTGGACGACTGGTCGGCCGCCAGCGCCGACAGCTTCGCGGTCCGCTGACTCAGTCCACGAACAGCGCCAGCGAGGCGGTGAACCCGTGCAGCGCGTTGTGGCCGGCGATCGGGCCGATCTCGCCGGCGGCGAAGAACCCGGCCAGCGGGATCCCGCCCAGCAGCTCCTCGATGGTGGTGGCGTCGTGGTCGGGCATCCCGAACATCCGCCGGCCCCGCCCGTTACAGGTGAACAACAGCGCCCCGGCGGGCCGGCCGGGCAGTTCGGCGGCCGCCCGCTCCAGGGTGTGCCGCAGATCCTTGTCGGCGCCGACGGCGTCGCGGACCTGGAACTGCAGGGTGGCGCCGACCTCGACGATCTCACCGATCTCGATGGCCTCGGCGGTGGGGTCGACGCCGAGCAGCCCGCGGATCAAAAAGTCGCCCTGCCCGGGTGAGGCCAGGTGCTCGTCGACGACGATGCCGACCTGCAGGCCCCCGCTGACCAGTCCTGCTCCTCGGGCGGCAGCGCGGCGACGATCTCGCGCAGCCGCTGCACCGGCGGGCGCCGCCCAGCTCGGTGATCAGCGCGCCGTCGGCGCCGGGTGACGATGTAGGGTGCCCGATCGGGCGGCAGCCCTGCGACACGATCCGGCACCCCATGCGCGCCGGGCAGCCGCACCCGACCAGCCCGGACTCCAGCACGTCGCGGTCGCGGAACAGCCGGGTCTCACCCGGGCCGCGGCCACCGCTGACCAGCCCGCCCACCACGGTGGTGTCCGGCAGCTCGTCGTTGAGGTGATCGACGAGCAGCTCGGCCGGGAAGGTGTACGGGTCGGGCAGCAGCAGGTGCAGGTCGTCGGTGGCGCGGTCGAACCGGTACCCGGTGATCAGGCCCCCGGTCCCGGTGCGGACGAACTCCAGCTGAAAGGTCTCGGCG